>JBKPDN010000315.1:0-9935 GCA_046727875.1 Actinomycetota bacterium
GCGATGGCAGTGGCCATCGCGGTGGGCTAGCCGTCGTGCGACCCGTCCTCACGCCGGCCGAGATGGGCGAAGCGGACCGGCGCACGATCGCGGCCGGGACGCCGGTCGACGTGCTCATGGAGCGCGCCGGGCGCGCCGTCGCGTGGGCCGTGCGGCGCGAGATGGGTGGCACCTACGGCCGGCGGGTCGTCGCGGTGTGCGGCAAGGGCAACAACGGCGGGGACGGGCACGTCGCCGCCCGGGCCCTGCGCGGCTGGGGCGTACGGGTCGACGTGTTCAATCTCGACGGCGGCGTCGATCGTCAGCTCTGCGAGCGGGCGCTGCTCCGCGCCGACGCCGCGATCGACGCCATGTTCGGCACCGGATTCCGTGGCGCGCTCGACGGCGACGCGGCGTGGGTCGCCCGCGCGTTCGACGCCGTTCTCGGCCCGTGCGTGGCCGTCGACATCCCCTCGGGGGTCAACGGCCACACCGGGGCGGTCGGGGGCGAGGCGGTGCACGCGTCGCACACGGTCTCGTTCTCGGCGCTGAAGCCTGGCCTGCTGTTCCAGCCCGGCGCCACCCACGCGGGCGAGGTCGAGGTCGCGGACATCGGCATCGACCTCGGCGACCCGACCGTGTTCGTGCCCGAACCCCTCGATCTCGCGCTCGAGCTGCCCGACCGCGCCCCCGACGCGCACAAGTGGCTGAGCGGCGCGCTCGTCGTGGGCGGCTCGGGCGGCATGACCGGCGCCCCGTCGATGGTCAGCCACGCCGCCATGCGCGCCGGCGCCGGCATCGTGTGGTGCGGCGTCCCGGGCGCGGACGCCGCCGCTCGGGCGTCGGGCACCGAGGTGATCAGCAAGGCGCTACCCGCGACGCCCGACGGCCTGCTCGACGAGCCTGCCGCCGCCGAGGTGTTGAAGGCGGCCGACCGGTTCCGCGTCCTAGTCGTGGGGCCGGGCCTCGGGCGCGACGGTCGCACCGCGGCCGCCGTCCGCCGAATCGTGGCCGAGGCGCCCGTCCCGTTGGTCCTCGACGCCGACGGGCTCAACGCTCTCGCGGGCGACGTCGGGCCCCTGCGATCGCGCACCGCCCCCAGCGTGCTCACGCCGCACGCGGGTGAGTACGTGCACCTGGCGGGGGAGAAGGTCGGCGAGGACCGGCTGGCGGCGGCACGCCGCCTCGCCGAGCACGCGCACGCCGTCGTGCTGCTGAAGGGCCCGGGCGAGGTGATCGCCGAGCCTGCCGGGCGCACCGCGATCAACACGACCGGCGGCCCGTGGCTGGCCAGCGCCGGTACCGGCGACGTGCTGTCGGGGATCATCGGCGGCTTCGTCGCCCGCGGCGCAGACCCGTTCTGGGCTGCCGCCGGCGGGGCGTTCGTGCACGGGCGGGCGGCGGACGCCGCCGGGCATACTGGCCTCGTCGCCGGCGACCTGATCCACGCGCTCCCGGCGGCGATCCGCTCGCTGGAGAGCCTCGAGAGCCTGGAGGAATAGATGCCCGACGCGACGCCCGTGCGCGAGGTGATGACCGGCGACGTCGTGACGCTGCGGCCCGACCAGACGGTGCAGGAGGCAGCCGACGTCCTCGCCGGCGAGCAGACCGGCAAAGCGATCGGCGCCGCGCCGGTGGTCGACGGCACCGGCAAGATCGTGGGCCTGCTCCGCGACGAGGACCTGATCGTGTCGGAGGCGCGCCTGCACGTGCCCACGGTCATCACGTTCCTCGGCTCCGACTTCGTGGTGCCGTCGGCGCTGCACCGCTTCGAGCACGAGCTCAAGAAGGCGGCCGGTGCCACGGTCGCCGACGTCATGGTCACCGAGTTCCCCACCGTGAAGCCCGACGACACGATCGACGGGCTGGCCGCCCAGATGCACGACCGCGACATCACCCACGTCCCGGTCGTCGACGGCGACAAGCTCGTCGGCATCGTCGCCCGCGGCGACCTCGTCAGGTTCCTGTCGCAAACGTCCTGATGGCCGCAGCCGGCGACGACCAGCGCCACCGACCCGTCTGGGCCGAGATCGACCTCGACGCGGTCCGGGCCAACGTGCGCACGCTCGCCGACCTCGCCCGCCCCGCCGCCCTCATGGCGGTCGTGAAGGCCGACGGGTACGGCCACGGAGCGGTGCCGGTCGCGCGCGCGGCGCTTGACGCCGGCGCGTCGTGGCTCGGCGTCGCGCTGGTCGAGGAGGGCGCCGAGCTGCGGGCGGCCGGCATCGACGCGCCCGTCCTCGTGCTGTCGGAGCCGCCGCCCGACGCCGCCCCCGCCGTCGTCGCGCTCGGTCTCACGCCGGTCGTGTACACGCCGGCGGGTATCGAGGCGCTCGCCAAGGCGGTGGCCGACTCGGGCGCCCAGCCGCTGCCCGTCCACCTCAAGGTCGACACCGGCATGCATCGCGTCGGCTGCACGGTCGACGAGGCGCTGGCGCTCGCGGAGTCGATCTCGGCGCGCGCCGAGCTGCGACTCGAGGGCGTCCTCACGCACCTCGCGGTGGCCGACGAGCCCGACAACCCGTACACGGGCGAACAGCTCGACCGGTTCGACGGCGCGCTCGACGCATTGCGCGCCGCCGGGGTCCGGTTCGATCTCGTCCACGCCGCCAACTCGGCCGGCCTCCTCGCCTTCGGCGATCGCGCCCGCTTCGACCTCGTGCGCTCCGGCATCGCCGTCTACGGCGTGCCGCCCGCACCCGCGCTCGCGGACCGCGTGGTGCTGCGCCCCGCGATGGCGCTCAAGGCGCGCGTCTCGCACGTGAAGCGGCTCCCGGCCGGGGCCCGACTCTCGTACGGGCTGCGCTACTCGATGCCCCGCGACGGCACCGTCGCCACCGTTCCCGTCGGGTACGCCGACGGCGTCCCCCGCGCGCTCTCGTCGACCGGGGGCGAGGTCCTCGTGGCCGGCGCCCGCCGCCCGATCGCCGGCACCGTGACCATGGACCAGCTGATGATCGACGTCGGCGACGCCCCCGTCGAGGTGGGCGACGAGGTCGCGCTCCTCGGACGCGACGGCGACGCCGAGATCACCGCCGACGACTGGGCGGGCCGGCTCGGCACCGTCGGCTACGAGATCGTGTGCGGCATCGGCGGGCGCGTCCCGAGGACCTACCGCTGATGGGCGGCGACGAGCACGGCGGACGTGCGGGGCGCGCGCTCAAGGGCGCGGGGATCTTCGCCGGGGCGGCGGCGGGCCTGGCGGGTGTCGCCTACGCGCTCGAGCGGGCCGTCGTCGCCGGCGTGCGCCGGCGCCCCGACCCCGACGCGGGCAAGGCGCTGGTCCCGCCGTTCGACGAGGCGATGCGCTACCCGAGCCACGACGGCGGGAGCGTCTACACCATCAGCCGGGGCAAGGGCGCGCCGATCCTCTTCTCGCACGGCGTGACGTTGTCGACCCGGGTGTGGGTGAAGCAGTTCGAGAACCTGCCCGATCAGAGATTCCGCTGCATCGGCTTCGACCACCGCGGCCACGGCGACTCCGAGGCGGGCGAGTCGGGGCATTCGATCGTCAACCTCGCCGAGGACGTGCGCACCGTCCTCGAGCGCATGGATCTGCGCGACGCCGTGCTCGTCGGCCACTCGATGGGCGGCATCGCATTGCAGGCGTTCGCGACGCGTTACCCCTTGGTCGCGGCCGAGCGCGTGCGCGGCATGGTGCTGATGTCGACGCTGGCGAAGACGTACCTCTCGGGGTCGAGCTGGCTGCGCAAGATGTTCGAGCGAATGACCGGCGGCGGGCCGTCGGCGGGCGAGTTGATGACGCAGCAGAACCTGGGGTTCTTGCTCGCCCGCGTCGGCTTCGGGCGCGACCCGCAGCCCAGTCACGTCGAGCTCGTCCGGGAGATGATCGCGGCGTGCCCCAAGGCCGAGAGCCGGGCGGCCGTCGCCGCGCTCGTCGGTCTCGACATGACCGACGAGCTGTCCGGGATCAAGGTGCCGACGCTCGTGCTCAGCGGCAGCGCCGACGTGATCGCCCCGCCGGCGCAGGCGCGGCGTATCGCCGAGCTGATCCCCGACGCGCGCCTCGAGGTGTTCAAGGGCGCCGGGCACATGCTCATGCTCGAGCGCACCGACGAGGTGGACGCGCTGATCACCGACTTCGCGCGCGATCTCGGCGCCGGCTCGCCGTTACGGCGGTTCTGGCCCCGGCGGCGCGTGCCCCGGCGCGTCCGCGCGGAGCTTACGCCGCGAGAGGCCGCCTCCTGATCACCGACGTTCCCGGGATCGGGGTCGGGCACTGGACCGGCGCCGGGACGGGCGTGACCGTCGTGACCGTGCCTCCGGGCACCGTCGCCTCGGGGGAGGTGCGCGGCGGCGCTCCCGCCAGCCGGGAGACCGCGCTCCTTGACCCGCATCGGCTCGTCGAGCAGGTCGACGCGGTCGTGCTCACGGGCGGGTCCGCCTTCGGGCTGGCCGCCGCCGACGGCGTGATGCAGGCGCTCGACGCCCGGGGCCGCGGCTTCGCCACGGCGGGTGGCCCCGTCCCGATCGTGCCGGCGGCGGCCGTGTACGACCTCGTGACGTCGAGCGAGGCGGGCGGCACTCCGCCCGGTCCCGAGGAGGGCGCCGCTGCGTTCGCGGCCGCGCAGCCGGGCGCGCCGTTTGCGACCGGGCGCGTCGGTGCCGGCACCGGTGCGACCGTGGGGAAATGGAAGGGCGCCGACGATCGCGTCCCCGGCGGCCTCGGCTCGGCCGCGACCAGCGTCGGCGAGGTCGTCGTCGGCGCGCTGGCGGTCGTCAACGCGATCGGCGACCTCGTCGGGGACGACGGGCGGGTGCTGGCGGGCTCGAGCGCGCCCCCGGACGCGCCGGCCTTCCCGGAGCCGCTGCCGTTCGAGGAGGGCGAGCACACGACGCTCGTGGTCGTGGCCACGAACGCCCGGCTCACGAAGCTCGAGTGCCATCTGGTGTCGCAGACGGCGCATCACGCGATGAGCCGGACGATCCACCCGTCGCACACCCGCTTCGACGGCGACCTCACGATCGCCCTCGCCACCGGCGCCGTCGACGCCCACCTCGACCGGTTGCGGGTGGTCGCCGCCGACGTCGTCGTCGCCGCCATCCGGGACGCGGTCGCCTGACGAGGACGTAGCATCGAGCGTGTCCCTGCTGGTCGAGCCGCCGCCGTTCGCGTCGTTCGAGGAGCTCGAGCGGGAGGCGCTCGCGTGCACGAAGTGCCCGCTGGCCACCCAGGGCCGCTCCCAGGTGGTGTTCGGCGACGGCGACCGGCACGCCGATCTCGTGTTCGTGGGCGAGGGCCCAGGGGCGGAGGAGGATCGCCAGGGCATCCCGTTCGTGGGCCGGGCGGGGAAGCTCCTCACCCAGCTGATCGAGGGCATCGGCCTGCGGCGCGACCAGGTGTACATCGCCAACGTCGTCAAGTGCCGCCCGCCCGGCAACCGCGACCCGCTCCCGGACGAGATCGAGAGCTGCCGGCCCTACCTCGAGGCGCAGCTGGCGTTCATCGAACCGACCGTCCTCGTGACCCTCGGCAACTTCGCCACCAAGCTGCTGCTCGACACCAAGGAGGGGATCACCAAGCTGCGGGGACGGGAGTTCCCGTTCCGTCAGCGCGCCGTGCTGATCCCGAGCTTGCACCCGGCGGCGGTGCTGCGCGGCGGCGGCACCACCCTCGCTCAGGTGCGCGCCGACTTCGTGCTCGTGAAGCGGGCGCTCCGACGGACGAGACGATGACGGGCGCCGCGCGTGCCGTTACGCGATCGGCCGACGAGACGCTCGCGCTCGCCGGCTCGGTCGGGGAGCTGCTCCGGCCCGGCGACGTCGTCTCCCTCGTCGGCGGGCTCGGGGCGGGGAAGACCGTGTTCGCCCGCGGCGTCGCTCGGGCGCTCGGTGTCACCGAACCGGTCGTGAGCCCGTCGTTCACCATCGTGCGCGAGTACGAGGGCCGGCTGCCGCTCGTCCACATCGACGTGTACCGGGTCGACACGATCCAGGAGCTGCACGACCTCGGCTTCGAGGAGCTCGTCCGCGACGACGCCGTCACGGTCGTCGAGTGGGGCGACGTGATCGACCGGCTGCTGCCTGGCGACCGCCTCGACGTCCGCCTGGCCGCCGGAGACGGCGACGACGAGCGGGTGGTCGAGCTCGAGGGGCGGGGCCGGTCGTGGCGCGCCCGCGCCGCCGAGCTGGCTGTCGGGAGCTGACGGTGCTCCTGCTCTGCTTCGACACCGCCACCCCGCAGGTGAGCGTGGCGATGGGCGCCGACGGGGCGGTGCTCGGCGAGGTCCGGCTCGGTCCCGACCGCCGGCACGCCGAGCACCTGGCGCCCGCGATCCAGTACCTGTGCCGCCAGCTCGACGTCCGGCTGGAGCGGTTGTCCGGCATCGCGGTCGGCCTGGGTCCGGGGTTGTTCACCGGGCTGCGCGTCGGGATCACGACGGCCAAGACGATGGCGCAGGCGCTGCGCGTCCCGGTGGTGGGCATCCCGAGCCTCGACCTCGTCGCCTACCCGCTCCGCCACACCAACCGGCTCGTCGCCGCCGTGCTCGACGCCCGCCGACGCGAGGTCTTCCACGCCCGGTACCGGCCCGTTCCCGGCGGCGTGCAGCGCGTGACCGAGTACGAGGTGGGCGCGCCCGACGATCTCGTCGCCGAGCTCAACGCGGCGGGCGACGACGTGCTTCTCGCCGGTGACGGCGCGCTCCAATTCCCGGAGACGTTCGCCGGCGTCGACCGGTCCGAGCAGGCCGGCCCGTCGTTCGCGTTCCCCAGCGCGGCGGCGTTGGTCGAGTTGGCGAGCGCACGAATGGAACGGGAGGATTTCTCGTCCGCCTGGGACGTGCAGCCGATGTACCTGCGTCGCAGCGACGCGGAGCTCGAATGGGAGAGGAAGGAGGCGTCGTAGTGGCCGTCGAGGCGACTCCCGAGCCGCTCGTCGTGCACGTCGTGCCTATGCGCCGACGGCACGTGCGCGCCGTCCTGCGCATCGAACAGCAGGTCTACCCCCGCCCGTGGACGATGTCGCTGTTCCTCAGCGAGCTCGCGCTGCGCTCGAGCCGCGCCTACTTCGTCGCCCGCGTCGGCCGCGACGTCGTCGGGTACGGCGGGCTGATGATGTCCGCCGACGACGGGCACATCACCACCCTGGCCGTCGACCCGCGCTGGCAGCGCCGCCAGGTCGCCACCCGGCTGCTGCTCGTGCTGGCGCGGGAGGCGATCGCACGCGAGGCGCGGAGCCTGACGCTGGAGGTGCGGCTGTCGAACCGGCCCGCCCAGGAGCTCTACCGCCGCTTCGGCTTTGCGCCGGTGGGCGTGCGCAAGAACTACTACGCCGAGACCAACGAGGACGCGCTCGTGATGTGGGCGCACGAGGCCCAGCGCGGCGAGTACACCGAGCTGCTCGGTGGGCTCGAACGCCAGATCGACGGCGAGACGGTCGTGGAGGAGCCCAAGCGCTGGTAGGCGCGGCGGCGGTGGCAATGGCGGCTCCGCCGTCCGGCCCGCGAAGCCGGAGCCTGCCACGGCGACCAGAGGGCGACAAAGGAGAACATGCGAATCCTCGGGATCGAGACGTCGTGTGACGAGACCGCGGCCGCCGTCGTGGAGGACGGCCGGCGGGTGCGCTCGTCCGTCGTCTCGAGCCAGGTCAAACTCCATGCGCCGTACGGGGGGGTCGTGCCCGAGCTCGCCAGCCGCGCCCACGTGGAGCTCATCAACCCGGTCATCGACGAGGCGCTCATGGAGGCGGGCATCCTCGACGTCGCCGAGCTCGACGCCGTCGCCGCCTGCCACGGGCCTGGGCTCGCCGGCGCCCTCCTGGTCGGGGTGAGCGCGGCGAAGGCGCTGGCGCTGTCGACCGGCTTGCCCTACGTCGAGATCAACCACCTCGAGGCGCACCTGTACGCAGGCTGGCTCGAGGAACCCGATCTCGAGCCGCCGCTGGCGGTCCTGATCGTGTCGGGTGGTCACACGCTGCTCGTCGTGATGGAAGGCCACGGCCGGTACCGGATGATGGGCCAGACCGTCGACGACGCCGCCGGCGAGGCGTTCGACAAGGTCGCCCGCTTCCTGGGCCTCGGGTACCCAGGCGGCCCCGCCGTCGACCGCCTGGCCGCGGAGGGCGATCCCGCCGCGATCGCGTTCCCGCGCCCGATGCTCGACGACGGCTACGACTTCTCCTTCTCCGGGCTCAAGACCGCGGTGGTCAACCACGTGCGCAAGCATCCGGGCGTCGCGACCCCCGACATCGCCGCCTCCTTCCAGGAGGCCGTGGTCGACGTGCTGACCGACAAGCTCGTGGCGGCCGCCGACGAGTCGGGGGCGCCGACGCTCGTGCTGGGCGGCGGGGTGGCCGCGAACTCGCGGCTGCGAGCCCGGGTGGCCGAAGCCGCCGAGGCCTCGGGACGCCGGGTGTTCCTCCCGCCCCTCGCCCTGTGCACCGACAACGGCGCCATGATCGCCGCCGCCGCCTGGTGGCGGCTCCGGACCGACGGCCCCACCCCCCTCGACGCCGGCGTCGCCCCGTCGCTCGCCCTGCCCACGATCATTTGAGTCGGCTCCGCCGGCCACCCTTGTCGGCCTCCGCCGATCACCCTTGTCGGCCTCCGCCGATCACCCTTGTCGGCCTCCGCCGACGGCCGCCTTGCCGCGGGGCGGCGGGGGCTGTTACGTTGAGCACCTAGCACTCACACCCTTCGAGTGCTAACGAGCCGTCGAGGCCCGGAACGTCGAAGGTCTCTGCACAACCGCCGAGGAGGCGCCACGATGAACCTGCAGCCGCTGGGGGACCGGATCGTTGTCCGGGCCCATGAGGCCGAGGAGACGACCACGAGCGGTCTGGTCATCCCCGACACCGCCAAGGAGAAGCCGCAGCAGGGCGAGGTCCTCGCTGCAGGCCCGGGAGCCCGCTCGGAGCAGACCGGCGAGCTCATCCCGATCGCCGTCAAGGGCGGCGACGACGTCGTCTACTCGAAGTACGCCGGCACCGAGATCACCGTCGACGGCGAGGATCTTCTCATCCTCACCAGCCGCGACGTGCTGGCCAAGGTCGCGGGCGCCAAGAAGGCCAAGAAGTAGCGCGTTTGGCGCCGGGCGCTGACGAAGAACGCGGAGAGCCGCGTCCGACTACTCGGACGCGGTCTCCCCGTTCGTGCTCCCGGTGCTCGTCTCGAGCAGCCGGCGGATCTCATCGGCCCGAAAGCGGTGCTGCCCGCCCGGGGTGCGCAATGCGGGGAGCCGTCCTCGCTTCGCCCACAGCACGACCGTTCGTCGGTCCACCCCGAAGAGGGCGGCCACCTCCGCCGACGTGAGCAAACCGTCGGTCGCGGTCGTGTCGGATCGAGCCGGCGCGCTGCCCTGGCTCTTGGCCTTGCGTTCCATGTCGTCTCCTTCGTGCGATCGCGCCGGGGGCGCGAGTGGGTGTCGCATGCACGAAAGGGCGGCTAGTCAGGCCGGAGCAGAGGATCGAACAACAAGGCCGACACGTACGTGCGCGCGTCGGCGGCGAGGCCGGCGTGCCGCGCCGCGTCGTCCGTACCGGAAGGCACGAGCCTTGCCGGATCGGCGCGGCCTCCATGCGAGGTGGTGCCGCTGGGACACGGGTGGAGCGCTGAAGGCGTCTGCGCCGGTGGAGCCCGGGCGGGAGCGCGGCCGTCATCGAGCACGACGAGCATCCAGCCCGTGTCGGACAGGGCGACGCGCGAGGCATCCAGTTCGGGCGCCAGCGCCGCCGGAGCAGGATCTGCGAAGACGGGGGACGGCGGCGGGGCGAGTGGCGTGGCGACGAGATGAAGCAGGCCTTTCAAGGGTGGCGCCTCGTCCGGGAGCGCGGGGAGCCCGGGCAGCTCAGGAGCAAGGGCCGCCACCGGCGGGACCTCGGGAAGGGGGCCGAGCGCGCGCGTGACCTTCGCGAGATCGACGCCGGGCACCTCGGGTGCGGCGGGCGGGGCCGGTGTGGGGACGGTGGGACCGTCGGGCGGGGGTGCCGGCGACGG
>JBKPDN010000316.1:0-11533 GCA_046727875.1 Actinomycetota bacterium
GCGATCACCGAGCTTCATCGCGACGGCGAGCGCGTGCGGCCCCCCGCCCGAGTGGCCGGCGACGACGAACTTGTCGAGCTTCAACGCATCGGCGATCGCCTCGACGTCGGGGACCCAGTCGAGGATGCTGCGGCGCGCGTAGGGCGACGAGCCGCCGACGCCCGGCCGGTCAGCGGTGACCAGCCGCACACCCAGCCGCGCGGTGACGGAATCGTCCGGGTGCTTGCAGAGACGCGAGTCGCCGGTGCCGTGCTGGAAGAACACCGGGACACCATCAGGATCTCCGACGACCTCATACGCGACGCGCCGGTCGTCCGAGACTTCGAGCACTGTCATGGTCCTGCCCTCTCGCTCAGTGCAGCCCGAAACGATACGCGGGATCGCCACCTCATGCTCGGTTTGGTGAGCGCTCAGCTGGTCAGGCCCGCGATGCCGTTGCCTACGAGCTTGGCGCCCAGTACGAGGAGCACGACCATCAGGATGACCGCGTTGTGCGTGGACATGAACTCCTTGATCGACGCCAACGGGTTTGCGGCGCGGTCGGTGGCGGCCAGGTAGAAGACCACCGGGCCGGCGACCGTGATCGAACCGATCACGACGAACACCGCGACGGCGACGGCGCTCTCCCCGGCGCCGAGGCCCTGTTGCGCGATCGCACCGGCTGCCGCCACGGTGAGCGCCAGGTTCTTCGGGTTCGCGGCCGAGAGCGCGGCGCCGAGCACGGCCGAGCGGAGCGCCGTGAACTCGTCCACCGCGGCCAGCCACTTGGGCATGACCGGCTCCTCGCCCTTCTTCGGCCGAGAACGCCATTGCCGGGCCGCCATGGCCAGGAACAGCACGCCGACCGCGAGCTTGATGGCGTCGACAGTGTTCGAAGACCCGCTGTCAGGCGTGTCGGAACCGCTCGCCAGCACGAGGACGATGATGCTGACCGCCACCAGACCCGCGATCCATCCGAGGGCGAACGCGGTTCCGTTCGATCGGGCCCGGAGCGTGCCGAGCATGACGACGACGGCGACGATCGGGATCGGGCTGAGCGCGACTCCGACTGCGGACGGCAGCAGATCGCCGATGGCGTTCCAGAGCACTAGGACATCCCGCCCCGATCAGTCCTTCGTGAAGAGGTGCAGCAGTTGCAGCTCGACGCGTTCAGGAGGATTCGCGACCATCCCCGCCACCGCGTCGTTGAACGCCGCGAACTCGGGATCACTGTTCACGCTGTCGGCCGCGGGCCGGTCGGTAAACACCCCCACCCCGCGCACAACACCGCTCGCCTCGTCACCGAGAATCATCACGGTTTCGAGCGCCGGGTGGTCGGACAGGAACTCCGCCGCAAACGCGGAGTAGAGCCCCGCGACCTCGGCGTAGTGGCCCGGCTTGGCGTGAAGGGTGAACTCGGCGACGTACATCTCGGATCCCTCTCAGTCGACGGCGCATGCATCCTACGAAGCGTCGACCACCATGACACCGTTTCGCTACCGTGCCCGGTCGTGAAGGCCGTCATGTGCAAGGAGTACGGACCGCCCGAGTCGCTCGTCGTCGAGGACGTCGCCGACCCGGCGCCGGGAGATCGTCAGGTCGTCGTCGACGTCAAGGCGTGCGCGGTCAACTTCCCCGACGTCCTCATCATCCAGAACCTCTACCAGTTCAAGCCGCCGCTCCCCTTCTCGCCGGGAGCCGAGATCGCCGGCGTCGTGAGCTCGGTCGGCTCCGCGGTCGACGGCGTCCAGGTCGGCGATCGGATCTTCGCGTCGACCGGTTGGGGTGGGCTCGCCGAGAAGATCGCCGTCGACGCCGGCTCGCTGATCCCGATCCCGGACGGCATCGACTTCGCCGCCGCGTCATCGTTCCTGTACGCCTACGGCACCTCGCACTACGCGCTGAAGGACCGCGGACATCTCCGGCCGGGCGAGACGCTGGTCGTGCTCGGCGCGGCCGGTGGGGTGGGCCTCGCCGCCGTCGAGCTCGGCGCGCTCATGGGCGGGATGGTCATCGCGGCGGCGTCGAGCGACGAGAAGCTCGAGCTCTGTCGCGAGTACGGCGCATCCGCGACGATCAACTACGCGACGGAGGACCTCAAGCTGCGCATTCGCGAGCTCACCGGCGGTGCCGGGGCCGACGTCGTCTACGACCCGGTGGGCGGTCCGTACAGCGAGCCGGCGCTGCGATCCACGGCATGGGACGGTCGGTTTCTCGTCATCGGCTTCGCCGCCGGCGACATCCCCGCGATTCCACTGAACCTCACGCTCCTCAAGGGCTGCGAGATCGTCGGCGTCTTCTGGGGTGCGTTCGTCGGACGGGACCCCGAGCAACACCGTCGCAACGTCGAGGAGCTCATCGGCTGGTGGCGCACCGGCCGACTCCGCCCGCACGTGTCCTCCACGTACCCGCTCGAACGGGCCGGCGAGGCGATCCGCGAGCTCGCCGATCGCAAGGCGAAGGGGAAAGTGGTCGTCACGGTCGATGGCGGGTAGCTCGCAGCGACTCGCTTCTGTCGAGCTCGTCGGTGATGCGTGCCGCTTGGGCGACGAGGTAATCGCGCTCGGGGACACTCATCGCGCCGGCAGCGGCGGCGCGGAACTCCGCGAGCGCGCGCTCTCGATCGCCGGTCATCTCGTATAGGTGTCCGCGCACCGAGTGCAGCCGATGATGGTCGCCCAGCTGATCGCCCAGCCCGTCGAGAAGCCGGAGACCGGTCTCCGGTCGTCAGAGCTGCCGATCCATTTTCGACATCCCCGAGCGAAACCCGGCGGTCGCGGCTGCGAGAGGGCTCCGGCCTTGCCGTCCGCCAGGCCACTCAGGGCCGCTGGTTCACGTTCACGAGCCGGCCCTGGACGGCGATCCCGCCTCCCGGGTTGCGCCCGGCGTGGTCGGCTGCGAGGAGACCGTCGCGAATCGTGGCGCCGGGCGCCACGTGAATCGCCGGGCCCTGGGACGGCGTTGTCTGGCCGTCGGAGAACCAGTTCCCTTCGATCTGCACGTTCTCGACGTCGTTCGTCAGCTGGATCGCGGGGCCGCGATCGCGTCGACCGTTGGCGACGAGGTGGTTGCCTCGGAAGACGAACGTCGTCCCGCCACCCGCGCCGGTGACGGCGATCCCCGCGGAGCCGTTGTCCGAGAGCTCGTTGTCGACGACTGAGATCTTCGTCAACGGTGCTGTGAGCGCGTCGAGTTGCAGCCCGGTTCCGCCGTTGCCGCGAGCTCGGTTGCCGACGACGCGGTAGCCGGAGGCCCCGTCGCTCTTCATCGCCGCCAGGATGACACCGTGCTCATGGTTATCCGCGAAGAGCGAGTCGCGAACTTCGCCTTCCTGTCCCGGTGTCCCGAGCTCGGACTGACCGCACGCGAAGCCGCTCTTGCCGTTCCGCTGGGACGTCGAGCCCTGCACGGTCATGCCGCGGCAGCCCGAATCGAGGATCCCGTGCTGGCCGTTCCCGGTCGCGACGGAGTCGACGACGCGCACGCCCGTCGGCAGGTACGGCATGCCCGGCTGACGCTCGAAGAAGATTCCGTGCGATCCGCAGTCGGTTGCACGGCAGCGCCGCACCGTCACATCCTCGACCGGGGTTGCTCCGGTCCCGATGCCGATGCCTGCGCCTCCTCCGGCACCCGGGCGATACCCGCGGCCGCAGCGGCGCACGACGACGCGGTCGATCAGGATCCTCCGTAGGAAGTCGATACCCAGACCGGTGGCGGGGACGTCCTGGATCGTCAGATCCCGGAACACCACGTCGACCATGTGGTCGATGAAGATTCCCTTACGCGCCGTGTCGTAGGGCGCCGACGGCATCGCCGCGCCGTCGATGCCGAACCGCTCGAATCGCGCGCCCCGGAACGGATCGTCGGTGCTGTACGCACGGTCACTGGTGATCACGCTTCCCGTCACGTCAACCGCGCGCAACACCGAGGCCGTTGACCCAGCTCCGACGAGACTTACGCCGCTCGCCCAGAGCAACTGTCGGCTCGTGCGGTACACGCCGCGGTCCAACCGAACCACACCTCCCCCGAGCGATCGCGCCCGGTCGTGCGCGGCCTGAATCGCGTCGGTGTCGTCACGCTTCCCGTCGCCGCGCGCCCCGAGGTCCCGCACCCGAACCTCGCGTTGGTGCCCGGGCTTCGCCGTGAACGCGAGCGACACCGCCGCGCCCCCCGCAACGAACAGAAACTGGCGTCGACTGAACTCGCGCACCGGCACAAGCTAGGCAGGGACGGGGCGATATCGGCCATCGTGCCCCGAATGCCCGGATGGCTGGGGCCTACGTCATCCCCGCGCCGAGCCGTTGCCAGTGCCGAGCTCAGCCAGCCGCCGCTCGAACAAGCGCCGCTCGGCGTCGTCGTGGACCAGCGCCAGCGCACGGCGGTAGGCGGCGCGGGCCTCGTCGGTTCGACCGAGGCGGTACAGCAACTCACCCCGTGTTGAGTGCATGTAGCGATAGTCGTCGAGGGCGAGCTGATCGACGATGCGGAGACCCGCCTCAGGACCATCCGCCTCGGCGACAGCGACGGCCCGGTTCAGCTCGACGATCGGGGAGTCGGTGAGGCGGGCGAGCTCGCCGTAGAGCGCGGCGATCTGGGGCAGGTCGCGCGGCGCTTCGGCGTGCAGGGAGGCGATCGCCGCCTGCACGACGTAGGGGCCCCGTCCGCCGAGAGCGAGGGCTCGGTCGAGCACCGCCCGCCCGGCGGCGATCTGCTCCGCGTCCCAGAGCGAGCGATCCTGGTCGGCGAGCAATACCAGGTCGCCGTCCCGAAACCGCGCGTCGCGGCGGGAGTCGTGCAGCAGCATCATCGCCAGCAGACCGTGCGGCTCCGGCTCGTCGGGCATCAGCGTGACGAGCGCGCGCCCGAGCCACAACGCATCCGCCGCCAGGGCGCCCCGGCCGCTGTAGCCCTCGTTGAAGATCAGGTAGACGACGGCGAGCACGGCGGCGAGGCGATCGGGCAACAGGTGGTCGGGCGGCACGCGGAACGGGATGCCGGCGGCCTTGATCTTGCGCTTCGCCCGCACCAGACGCTGCGCCATCGTCGGCTCGGAGACCAAGAAGGCGCGCGCGATCTCGTCGGTGGTGAGGCCGCCGAGGGTCCGCAGCGTGAGGGCCACCTGTGCGTCGGTGGCGAGAGCCGGATGACAGCAGGTGAAGACGAGCTCGAGTCGCTCGTCCGGAAACGTCGTCGCGTCCATCGTGTCCTCCGCTGCCTCCGGCACCTGCGGCAGACCCGTCTTTGCGGCCCGCGCCTGATCGCGGCGAACGCGATCGATGGCTCGGTTGCGAGCTGTCGTCACCAGCCACGCGCGCGGGTTGGTGGGGTATCCGTCGCGCGGCCAGCGCTCCGCGGCGATCGCGAACGCCTCCTGTGCGGCCTCCTCGGCGAGGTCGAAGTCACCGAGGAAACCGATCAGGGTTGCGAGCACACGTCCCCACTCGTCGCGGAAGGTCTGCTCGAGAATCGCTACCACTCCATGATCGGACGCACCTCGATCCCGCCGCCGAGGCGGGCTGCGGGAATTCGAGCCGCGAGCTCGATCGCCGCGTCGAGGTCGTCGGCCTCGTAGACGAGGTAGCCGTTGAGCGCCTCCTTGGTGTCGACGAAGGGGCCGTCGGTCGTGATCGTCTTGCCGTCCTGCACCCGCACGGTGGTGGCCGTCTCGGGAGGCTGCAGGCCGTTGCCCGGGGTGACACCCGGCGTCTCGTTGATCGCCTTGTAGTCGGCGTAGACCGCCTGCTGCTCGTCGTCCGAGAGCGTCGCCCACGCCTCGGGGTCCAGCGGCGTCGGCGTCGTGCCCTGGTGGATCATCAGCATGTACTTCATCGCTTCCTCCTCCTCAGGATGGTCCCCCATGAGACGAACTGGGGGTGAGGAAATCGACACCTCCGCACCGAAGACCCAGCATTTTTTGGCTCACGTGGGGAACTACTCGCCCACCAGCTCCTCGGAGCGAGCCCACAGGGCTTTCGAGGCGTCGGGATCGAGCGCGCAGGCGAAGACGCTGTCGCGGCTGGTCGGGTCGTCCGTCACCGAGGCCACTCGGCAGTCTTGGCAATGACCACAATATCGGGTCTTTGATGATGCGTCAACAAAACGCTACGATGCCCTCGTGGCGAGACCGCAGCGGCTCGACGAGCCCCAGAGACGCCTCTGGAAGGCGTATCGCGACCTGTACCAGGGGCTGTCCGACACGCTCCAGGAGCAGCTGCTGGGCGACGCCGGCTTGTCGGGGTCCGAGTACGCGGTGCTGGTGACGCTGTCCCACTCCCCCGATGGCGTGCTGCGGGCTCGTGCGATCGGCACAGAGCTCGGCTGGGACCGCAGCCGCCTGTCGCATCTCGTCCGACGCATGGAGAAACGGGGCCTCGTCAGCCGCGAGGAATGCTCGGAAGATGCCCGGGGCTCGATGGTGCGACTGACCGACGCCGGCACGGCCGCGGTCGAAGATGCGGCTCCGGAGCACTCGGAGGCCATCCGTCGCTACTTCTTCAATGCGTTGTCGAAGGACGAGCTCGAGACGCTCGCGGTCGTGTTCGACCGTCTGCTCGACAACCTGGCGCGTAGCAAGGCGTGACCGACCGATGAGTGCGGGACCCGGTAGTGCGGTCAGCCGATCCCAAGCCGGCGCGCTGCACATCGCGGCGTCGGCCGTCGTGCTGGGAACGGCGCGCCTCGGTGAGGGATCACTCCTCGCGCAAGGTGCGGTCATTCGCTCCTCCGGCACGGGCGTCGAGGTCGGGACCGGATCGGCGGTCATCGAGAACTCCGTGGTCGTGGGCAACTCCACGATCCCGACGATCATCGGGCGCCGCACGACGTTCGGGCACCGCTGCAAGGTGGTCGGCGCAACCGTGGGCGACCTCTGCGAGATCGGGAACGCCTCGATCCTCATGCCCGGCGCGCGGCTCGGGGACCGCGTTTTCCTCGGCGAGGGAACCCTCGTTCCCGCGGGGACGACGGTGCCGAGCTACGTCGTGGCGGTTGGCCGGCCGGCACGCGTTGTCCGAACCGCATCGGACGACGATCTCCGTCGCCTCGCCGCTTTGCGCGACGGCGACCTCTCCGTCCCGCCGCCGACGGCAATCACCATCGAGAACCGACAGGAGGCCATTCCCATGGGCCAGCTCTATGCGTACCGAGACATCCTCCCGACCATCGCCGTGTCGGCCGCCCTCTTCCCCACGGCCGAGATCACGGGCGACGTCGTCGTCGGTGAACGCACGATCATCGGCGCCGGCGTCAAGATCATCGGCGACTCCCACGGCCCGGTGCGCATCGGCAACGACGTCCAGATCCTCGAGAACACCGTCTTGCACCTGCTCCCCGACAACGACCTCATCATCGACGACGGTGTCATCGTCGGCCCCGGGGCCATGATCCACGGCTGTCGCATCGGCGCCGGGTCTGTCATCGAACCGGGCGCGATCGTCTGCGACACGAGCGTGCTCGGCGCCGGCTGCGTCGTGCGCGCCGGGGCCGTCGTGAAGCAACGCTCACGGTTCCCGGCCGGCACCGAGATCGACGGCTTCCCCGCCGTCGGCGTCGGACGCGTCCCCGAGCCGCCCCCGACGCCGAGCTGGGCGCTGCGACGCGACGATCTTCCCGTCCCGACACCTGTCGGACCGGTCCAGTGACGACCGTGCGTCACGTCGCCCGCGCCGTCGGCTCGACCGGCTCGACCGTGCCCGCGTTCCGGGTCGACCTACGGGTCGGCGCGCACGAGCTTGTCGCCGACGAGGCCGCCGCTGCCGGCGGCGGCGACCTCGGCCCCTCGCCGTTCGGGCTCCTGCTCAGCGGGCTGGCGGCGTGCACGGCGATGACCTTGCGCATGTACGCGGAACGCAAAGGCTGGGAGCTGACCACCATCGGTGTCGACGTCCGCTACAACATCGCCGACCACGAGCCCGGCGCGATCGACCGCACGATCACCGTGCCGAGCGATCTTCCTGCGGAGCAGCTTGACCGTCTCGCCGACATCGCCGAGCGGACCCCGGTGACCCTCGCCGTACGCGGTGGCACGCCCATCACCACGACGTTCCGCTCCGCTGGAACTCATTGACGAGCGCTTCAGTCGGTGATCGTCGCGAGGTGCTCGTGCACGGAGCGCACCGCGCTCGAGCCTTCCCCGACCGCGGCGGCGACCCGCTTCAGTGAGCCGCTGCGCACATCACCGACTGCGAACACGCCCGGCACCGACGTTTCGAACGGCAACGGGTGCCGTCCCGCGAACACCGGACCGTTGGAGATCTCATCCGGTAAGGAGCGATCGGTGAGGATGAAACCTTTCGCGTCGAGCTCCAACGCGCCCCCCAACCACGCGGTTGCAGGTTCGGCGCCGATGAAGCAAAAGAGCCCCGAGCAAGCGACGGTGCGGCGCTCGGCGGTGGGCGTGTGTTCCAGGGTGACATGGTCGAGGTGGGCATCGCCCGCGAGGCCGCGCACTTCGGTTTCGGTCAACAGCTCGACGCGCGGTTCGGCGTCGATCCGCTCGATGAGGTAGTGCGACATTCTCTGCGCGAGCGTGTCTCTTCTGATCACGATCGATACGCGACTTCCCTGTGACGCGAGGTAGATCGCGGCCTGGCCGGCGGAGTTGCCCCCGCCGACCACGATCACGGGCAGACCACTACAGATCCGGGCTTCGAGATCCGTCGCTGCGTAGTAGACCCCGGCGCCCTCGAACCGCTCGAGATCGTCGACCGCAAGCCGTTGGTAACGGGCGCCCGACGCGATGATCACCGTGCGGCACGGGATCTCGCTGCCGTCGGCGAGCGCAATCACGTGGAACCCCTCCCCCACTCGCAAGCCGGCGACCTCGCACGGCGCGTTCAGGCGCGCGCCGAGCCGTTGCGCCTGGATCGCGGCACGCGACGTGAGCTCTTCGCCTGAGACGCCATTCGGGAAGCCGACGTAGTTCTCGATGCGCGAGCTCGCACCGGCCTGTCCACCCGTGGAGACAGCGTCGAGCGACACCGTGTTGAGTCCTTCCGAGGCCCCGTACACCGCAGCAGCCAGTCCGGCCGGACCACTCCCCACGACCACCAGGTCGAACATGTACCCCGGCGCCTGCCGAAACGTGAGTCCGAGATGCTCGGCGAGCTCGCCGGCGGACGGGCGGCGCAATACCGCCGTTGGCGTGATCACCACCGGCAGGTCACGGGGTCGGAACCCAACCCCCGCGAGCAGCACCTCGACGTCGTCCTCATCCTCGACGTCGATCCACGCATGTGGGAACCGAGCACGGGCCGCGAACGCGCGCAGCGCCATCGCTTCGCGCGAATAGCGGGAGCCGATGATCCGCACTGCCCGCGCACCCTCTCCCGTGCGCAAGAGCTCCCGGCGCGCGACGAAGGCCGAAAAAATCGTGTCGGCAAGCTCCGGCTTGCTGGCCATCACCCGGCGGAATTCGTCCATGGGAATCGCCAGCACGCGACCGGGCTGACTCACGCGAGCGGTGAGGTACAGGCGCTGACCCGTCAACATGTTCAACTCGCCGAGGAAGCGCCCTGGGACATGCGTAGTGATCAGCGTGTCGCCGTCGCGATCAGGACGAATGATGTCGACCGCGCCTTCGAGGATGACGAAGAAGTCGTACGACGCGTCACCGGCTCGGAACAGGATGTCGCCCGCTTCGACGACATGCTCTTCGCCGAACGGCGCCAGCTCGGCCAGGGCCTCGGCATCCAGAGTCGGCGCAGCGGGATCGGGCAACTCGACTGCGAGCTCCCGGTTGAGCCCTGAAGCGCCGGGGTCCGACGGTTGGGTCACACGACCCAAATTAGTGGGCGCCGTTCCGGCGAAGGCTCAGGTCGGTTGAGCCAATCGCGCGTCGGCTTCGAGAACGCGACAGGATCGTCTGATGCCGCTGTGGCTCGGGATCCTCATCGGGATTGTCGTCCTCACGTTGACATGGACCAGCGTGGTGTTCACGTTGGTGCTGCCCCGGGCGCTGCCCGGTCCGGGGCAGCTCTCGATCTGGATCAACAAGTCGACACGACGGGTGTTCTTCGCTGTCTCGCGGCTCGCGCCGACGTACGAACGCAAGGACGCCGTGCTCGCGCCGATCGGGCCTGTCGCGGTACTCGCCCAACTCGTCGCATGGCTGGTGCTGCTCGGCGCCGGGTTCGTGGCGATGCTCGTTCCCTACACGCACGACCTTGGTGACGCGGTCAGCCAGGTCGGAGCGGCCATGTTCACCCTGGGCTTCGCGCGGTCCGCACAATTCACGAACGACACCATCGCGATCCTTGCCGCCGCCTCCGGGTTCGTCGTGATCGCGCTGCAGATCGCGTACCTGCCCGCGCTGTATGCCGCGTTCAACCGTCGCGAGTCGCTCATCGCGATGCTGGCGAGCCGCGCCGGAGAGCCGTCGTGGGGTCCGGAGATCCTCATCCGGCATCAACTTGTCGGCATCGTGGACGCCCTCCCCGACTTCTACGGTCAGTGGGAACAGTGGGCCGCAGACGTCTCCGAATCACACTCGACCTATCCCGTGCTGCTGCTCTTCCGTTCACCAGAAGCGTGGTCATCCTGGGTAATCGCGCTCCTGTCGGTCCTCGACGCCGCCGCCATGCACCTCGCGCTGAACCCGGCCAGCGCGCCGTCCCAAGCACGGTTGTCGCTACGCATGGGGTACACCGCGTTGCGTCGGATCTCCGACGCAATCGGCTGGACGTACGACCCCGATCCGATGCCGGACGGACCGCTGGAGCTCACCGCCGAGGAGTTCGCCGCCGCGGTCACCCTCCTCCGAGACGTCGGGTTCGCAACCGAACGAGACGCCGACGAAGCGTGGCCACATTTCCATGGATGGCGGGTGAACTACGAGAACCTCGCCTACCGGTGGGCGGACCGGGTGCTCGCACCACCGGCGCCGTGGTCGGGCCGCCGCACTGGGCTCCGCGGACAGTACGTCACCCCCCGGCGTCCCCCGCACCGCACACCCGACCAGCCAGGCACCTACCGCCGCCCCGAATTCGGTCCCTAGGTCGTAGCCGTACACTGCCTCGCCATGGCGCGCATCGACATCCCCGACGGGCCCGGCGGCGAAAGCGCCATGGTGTGGACGCTGCGACCCGACATGGCCGGCATGGTGCACAAGATGATCACCACTGCCTATGGCTCCAGCAAGCTCCCGGCGGCCGAACGCGAGGTCGCCCGCATGCGCATCGCACAACTCAACGCGTGTGGTGCATGCGCGACCTTCCGAGCGCGATCAGTCGTCGAGGCCGGTGTCACTGAAGAGATGTACGAGCATCTCGATGAGTGGCGAACCTTTCCGGGGTACACCGATCGACAACGCTTGGCCATCGAGTACGCAGAGCAATTCGCGGTCGATCATCGCGCGATCGACGATGAGCTCTTCGGCCGGCTGCGCGATCACTTCGCGGACGACGAGATCCTGGATCTCACATTGTGCTTGACCGTCTACCTGGGACTCGGTCGCGCACTCGAAGTGCTGCAAATCACCGAGCACACCAACCTCGACGTCTGACCAGGAGCGATCCGGAACACTGCTTCCTCCGAGGTTTGAGGACGCGTCAACAAA
>JBKPDN010000317.1:0-9184 GCA_046727875.1 Actinomycetota bacterium
CGTCGAACGGTCGTATCCCGACGCGTTCGCGGATCCCGAGATCTTCGGCCCGTTCACGACGCTCTGGACGACCGACACCGCGCACTACCTCGACGACTTCTCCGACCTCGTCGGCAAACCGATCACCGAGAGCGACGTCGAGCCGCTCACGTGGGCGCTCGCCGAGTCGGGCCGTACCGTCACGGGGGTGCAGTTCCGCGAGGCCGTGCCCCAGATGGAGGAGGTCGGCCGGCGCGGCGCGGAATGGTGGGCAGGCGGCTTCGACCTGCTGCTGACGCCGACGCTGGGCGAGCCGCCGCTGCCGCTCGGGACGCTCGACGCGGCGCACGACAACCCGTTGCAGGGGTACCTGCGCGCAGCCGAGTTCGTGCCCTTCACTGCGCAGTTCAACGTGACGGGGCAACCGGGGATCTCATTGCCGCTGTACTGGAACGCCGACGGCCTGCCGATCGGGTCGCAGCTCGTCGCCGCGTACGGACGCGAGGACCTGTTGCTCCGGGTCGCGGCCCAGCTCGAGGAGGCCCGGCCGTGGGCGGACCGGCGCCCGCCCGTGCACGCCTGATCGCCGGGCGACGATGTCGGTCAGGATCGGAGGCGGGCAGGGCTTCTACGGCGACACGCCCGCCGCCGTCGAGAGCCTGCTGGACGACGGTGTCGACTACCTCTGTCTCGAGGCCCTGGCCGAGCTGACCCTCGCGATCCTCCAGAAGGACCGCCAGCGCGACGAGACCCTCGGCTACACGCGCGACCTGCCGCGGTACCTGGCCAAGGCGCTGCCCGCGGTGGCGGCGGGGCGGACGAAGCTCATCACGAACGCGGGCGGGATCAACCCCACCGCCGCGGCGCGCGCCGCGCTCGACACCGCGAAGCAGCTCGGCGTGTCGGGGCTCCGCGTCGCCACGGTGCTCGGCGACGACCTGAAGCCGCGGCTCGACGAGCTGCGCGCCGCCGGCACGACGCTCGCCAACACCGAGTCGGGCGCGGGATACGACGAGTTCCCCGGCGACCCGCTGTTCGCCGCCGCGTACCTGGGCGCGCGGCCGATCGTCGACGCGCTCGCAGGCGGCGCCGACGTCGTGATCACCGGGCGCGTCGCCGACGCGGCCCTGTTCCTCGGCGCAGCCGCGCACGCGCACGGCTGGGGCTGGGAGGACTGGGACCGCCTCGCCGCCGGCACGCTGATCGGGCACCTCCTCGAGTGCTCGGGCCAGGTCGCGGGCGGCAACTACAGCGGCGAGTGGTGGACCATCCCCCACCCGTGGGACCTGCCGTACCCGATCGCCGAGGTCGATGCGGACGGCACCGCGGTGATCACGAAGCCGAAGGGCTCGGGTGGCCGCGTCGACTTCGACACCGTCCGCCACCAGCTTCTGTACGAAGTGCACGACCCCGCCGCGTACCTCGCGCCCGATGTCGTGGCCGACTTCACGTCGGCGTCCTTCACCGACCTGGGCAACGACCGCGTGCGCGTCGACGGCGTACGCGGCGCGCCCGCAACCCCGACGTATAAAGCGCTGCTCGCGTACCCCGCGGGCTGGTCCGGGGAGGCACGCGCCGCGTTCTCGTGGCCGGACGCGTACGAGAAGGCGAAGGCAACTGCAGCGCTGGTCGCCAAGCGGGCCGAGATGGCCGGTTTCGCCGTCGACGAGTGGTGCTTCGAGTACTGGGGCGTCAACGCACTTGGCGGACCGACCGCGCCACCACCGCACGAGCCGCCCGAGGTCGTGATCCGCGCCGCGTGGCGCTGCAACGACGAGCGCACGGCCGCGCTCATCGGTCGGGAGCTCATCCCGCTGACGTTGTCGGCGCCGCCCGCCGGCTTCACCGGCATGGGCAGGGGCGGTGGCGGCCGGCCCACCGAGCTGCTCGGCATCTGGCCCACGCTGGTGGACCGGAAGCTCGTCGACACCAACGTGCGCGTGACGTTCGAGGAGGTCGGCTGATGGCCCGGCTCCAGCTGCGTGAGCTGTGCGGCTACCGGGCCGGCGACAAGGGTGACATCTCCGACGTGGCGATCTTCGCCGACGACGAGGAGACGTACGGCGTCATCGTGCGCGAGGTCACCGCCGAGCGCGTGAAGGAGCACTTCGGCGCGATGGTGCGCGGCGGGGTCGACCGATACGAAGCGCGCAACGTGCTGGCGTTGAACTTCGTGCTCCACGACGCGCTGGGTGGCGGCGGCCCCCGCTCGCTGCGCTCCGACAGCCTCGGCAAGACTCTGGGCGGCGCGCTCGTGCGCATGGAGATCGACGTCCCCGACGCGCTCGTCGACCGACGCCGCCCCCGCCCCGACGTCACCTGGGCCGACGAGATTCTCGACGCGCTGCCGCGACGCTGAAGGCGCCTTCATTCCGCAAGATATGTGGCTACGCTCGTTCGGCGAGCGGACCGATTCGGGGACGAGTCGTCGGGGAGGCCCGGGTGGCCGCTGCCGAGAACGCAGCGCGGCAACGCGAGGCACTTGGCGCCGCTGTCCCGAGCGGCCTCCCCGGCGCTGTTACGACGCCGACGGATCAGGCCGTGTCTGCGACGGGCGCGTCGACGCTCTCCGGGACGCCGTCGACGTAGACGACGCGCTTCGTCCGCACCGCCGGCACGGTCGCCCCGGGCACGATGAGGCCCACGAGGTTCAGCGGGTCGGTCGCGTTCACGACGACCCGCTCGCCCGAACGGGCCATCTTCCGGACCCGCGTCAGCTCGTCGGCCGCGTGCGGGAGCGCGTACTGCTCCCCGCTGAAGCCGCTGACGAACCGGCCGCCCCGCACGAGCCCGCGATCCTCGAGCCGACGCAGGGCCCACTGGATGTCGCGCCACGGCATCCGCAGCGAGTCGTGGACGGCCAGGTCGCGGAACACGATGCCCCACCGGTTGATGAGCTGCTCGGCGACGGCCTCCGCGAGCTCGTCGCGATCCACGTCGTCGCTGCCTCCCGGCACGACGGACCACCGCCCCGGCGACGTGCCCCCGGTGCGGGTGCCGCGGCGCAGCCGCGACATGCGCCGCCCGTCCGACGCGCTGCGAACGCCGCTGATGCGGGCGCGGATGGCGCCGAAGCCGTCGCACATGACGAGCCCGCGCGCGACGCCGTCCCAGAGGCCCCGTTCGACGTCGTCGGGGAGGCGACGGGTGGCGGCGACGAGGTCGGTCGCGAAGCATGCGCCGCTGTCCCGCAGGACCTGCACGATCTCGGCCGTCGCGCCCACCGAGGGCTCGGCAAGCTCCGTTCCTTGGCGGGCGGCGTCGAGCAGCCAGCCGAGATCGGCACGGAACACGACCGCGATCGGTGTGGCCTTGGAGGGCGCGCCTGCCGGCGCGTCGGCTTCGCGCGCGCCGGGCGTGAGCCGGAGCCAGGCGACGTCGCCGTCGTGGCATAGCCGGTCGAGCCACGCGGGCTCGTAGTGGCGGAGCCGGCGCGCGAGCAGGTCGGGCTCCCAGGTGACGGCGGCGCTGTCGAAACCCTGCAGCTGCTCGATGACCGACACGAGCCCGGCCTCGCCGGTGAGCTGCGTGTCGGGCGCGACGTGCTGCCAGCGGAGCAGGAACCGCATGAAGTCCTGGGCGGTGACCGGCTCGACCCGATCGCGCCGTGACCGCCGCGAGTACGAGTGCATGCGTGCCAGGAGCCGGCGCGCCACCCACTCAGTGTCCTTCGCATCGGGCCGGTACGTGCCCTGCATCGCGAAGCCCTCGTGCTGGAGCGCCGCGAGCGCGGACGCCACCGCGCCGGGGGCGAGGGTCGTCGTCGTTGCGAGGTCGGCGGCGGTGGTGATGCCGGAGATCTCGAGGTGTCCGCGGATCGCCCTCGCGGTCGCGACGTCGTCGCCGGTGAGTGCACCCGCCGCGTCGTCACGGGCTTCCGTCGTGCACCAGAGGTCGACACCGTCGTGCTCGACCACACCGGCGCGCCCGCGGGAGATCAGTTCGTCGAACATCGGCTGCCAGTCCTCGCGCGGCCGCACGAGCACGAGCGACGACAGGAGGTCGTGCAGGTCGTCGGCGGTGGTGGGCTCGGGTGCGATCTCGGAGTGGACCTGCGCGATGGCGTCGGGGTCGAGCGACCCGATCGCGGTGAGGTCGACCGTCAGGCCGCGCCGCAGCGTGACGGCGTTGGTGCGGCGGTTCTGGAACTCCTCGTCGTCGAGGAACGCGTACGGCCGGGCGTTGATGATCTCGTGCGACAGCGCCGACGCCTCCGTCGTGTCGACGCAGTGCACCGTGACGTCGCCGCCCTCGATGCCCTCGAGGAGCACACGCAGGCCCTCGATGTCGAGGGCCTCGTGCAGCGTGTCGCCGATCGTCTCGCGCACCAGCACGTGGTCGGGGATCTCGACCGGGCCGGTGGCGTTGTCCTGGCAGGCCGCCGCCTGCGGGAAGACCGCCGCCAACAGGTCGTCGGATTCCATCCGCTGGATCGGCGGCGGGTTGCGCCGGCCGTTGCGGAACCGCAGCACCATCAGGGACCGGTTGAGGTTCCAACGCCAGCGGGCCTGGAACATCGGGGAGTCGAGGATGGCGTGCGCGAGGGTGTCGTCGAGGGTGCGACTGCTGACGTACCGCGGCACCTCCTCGAGCGGGAAGCTGTGCTGCAGCCCGAGCGAGAGCACGATCGCGTCGTCGGTGGCGGCCGCCTGCAGCTCGAAGTCGAACGTGCGGCAGAACTTCTTGCGCAGCGCCAAGCCGAGCGCACGGTTGATGCGACCGCCGTACGGCGAGTGCACGACCAGCTGCATCCCGCCCGTGTCGTCGAAGAACCTCTCGAGCACGAGCTGCTGCTGGGTCGGCATGGCACCGAGCGCGGCGCGACCGGCGGCGAGGTAGTCGACGATCATCACCGCCGCCTCCCGCGGGATACCGGCGGCGTCGATCAGCCACTGGCGGGCGTCGTCGGGATGCCCGGCGACCAGGCGCTCGTCGACGTGACGGCGCAGCTCCGACACCTCCGCCGAGAGCTCGACGGTACGAGCCGGGGCCTCGCCCAGCCAGAACGGAATCGTCGGTAGCGCCCCGGCCGCGTCGCGCACGCGCACGACCCCGGGCTCGATCCGCCGGATCTGCCACGAGTGCGTGCCGAGGAGGAAGACGTCTCCCGCCATCGACTCGACCGCCCAGTCCTCGTTGACCGTGCCGACGAACGTGTCGTCGGGCTCGGCCACCACGCGGTAGTCGCCGGTCTCGGGAATCGCGCCGCCCGACGTGGCCGCGGCGATGCGCGCGCCCTTGCGCCCGCGGAGCTCGCCGTTGACCGCGTCGTGATGGACGTACGCGCCCCGCCGGCCCCGCCCCGTCTCGATCCCACCGGAGACGAGCTCGACGACCTCGTCGAACTCGTCACGGGAAAGCTCGGCGTACGGGGCGGCGCGCCGGACGAGGTCGTACAACTCGTCGGTGCGCCACTCCTCGGCCGCAACCTCGGCGATGATCTGCTGCGCAGCGATGTCGAGCGGCTGGTGGGGGAACTGGATGGCATCGAGCCGGCCGGCGCGCACGGCGACGAGCAATGCGGCGCACTCGACGAGCTCGTCGCGCGTCAGTGGATACAGACGCCCCTTCGGTGTGCCCGTGCGCGTGTGGTTCGAGCGCCCGACGCGTTGCAGGAACGTGGCGATGCTGCGGGGAGAGCCGATCTGGCACACGAGCTCGACGGGGCCGATGTCGATGCCGAGCTCCAACGACGCGGTGGCGACGAGCGCCTTCAGCGCGCCGGCGCGCAGGCGCGTCTCGACGCGCCAGCGCCGCTCCTTGGAGAGGCTGCCGTGGTGCGCGGCGACGACATCGTCTCCCAGGCGCTCGCCGAGCTGGTGCGCGAGCCGCTCGGCGAGCCGGCGCGTGTTGACGAACACCAGGGTGGTCCGGTGCTGGGTGACGAGCTCGGCGATGCGATTCAGGACGTCGGACATCTGCTCGGCGGACGCGACCGCCTCGAGCTCGCCTTCGGGCAGCTCGAGCGTCACGTCCAGCGCACGCTGGTGCCCGACGTCGACGATCTCCGGCAACGGACGCTCGCCAACGAGCAGCCGTCCGACGGCCTCGATGGGGCGCTGGGTCGCCGACAGGCCGATGCGCGCCGGCCGCCGATCGCACAGCGCCTCCAAGCGCTCGAGCGTGAGCGCGAGGTGGGCGCCCCGCTTGTCGCGCGCGACGGCGTGGATCTCGTCGACGATCACCGTCTCGGTCGTGCGCAGGGCCTCGCGTCCGCGCGCGCTCGTCACGAGGAGATAGAGCGACTCGGGGGTCGTCACGACGAAGCTGGGCGGCCGCCGCACCATGGCGGAGCGCTGCGAGTTGGTCGTGTCGCCCGTGCGCACGGCGACGCGGATGTCGGGCGCGTCGAGGTCGAGCTCGGCGGCGACGTCGGCGATCTCGACCAAGGGCTGCTCGAGGTTCTCGCCGATGTCGACGGCGAGCGCCTTCAGCGGCGAGACGTACACGACGCGCGTGCCGGTCGACACGTCGATGCCGCGGTCGTGCTCGCGGTAGAGCTGGTCGATCGCGACCAGGAACGCCGCCAGCGTCTTGCCCGATCCGGTCGGCGCCGCGATCAGGGTGTCGGAACCGGTGGCGATGTGCGGCCAGCCCTGCTGCTGCGCCTCGGTGGGGCCGTCGGGGAACCGGCGCCGGAACCACGCCGCGACCGCGGGATGGAAGCCGTCGACGCCCCCGTCGCCGATCGAGGGCGCGAGCTCAGGTGCGGTCAGCTGGGTCACCTCGCTCATTCTGCCGCGAGGGTATGACGACTACAGCGTGGCGAAGGCCGAGGAGGCGGCGGCGAGGTCGTCGGCCAGGGCCGGGTCGCCCTCGACCGCCATGGGCAGGGCATCGGGCGCCAGGCGCTCGGACACGACCCGGCACCAGGCGACGACGTCGGCCGTCAGCACCACGTCCGGCGTCTCCCCCGCCTCGCCGAACCCCAGCGGGATCAGCCAGTCGCCGCCACCCTCGCCGGTGAGCACGACGCGACCGGTCTTGCCCGGGTGGGCGCGTCCGGCGATCTCGAGGGCGGCGGGCATCGACGTGACCGACAGGTCGGCCATGCGACGGAGCGTGGCCGCCGGCGGCGGTTCCAGGTCGCGGCCGACCGCCCGGCGGATGTCGTCGGCGTGCGTCCACGTCTCGAACGACCGCGTCACGAGCAACGAGTCGCCGCCGAGCGTCAGGCCGAACACGTGCGCACTCGTGCCGGGAGGCTCGCCGACGAACCACTGCCGGATCGCGTCGACGGACGCGCGCCACAGCGCTCGCACATCGTGCAGCGGCCGATCGCGGAACCGCTCGATGAGGATCGCCGTGCGGCGTTCGATGTCGTCCTCGGTCACATCCGGCGCGGTCGGTCGCCCGATCACCGACGCAACCGTGCTCTCCATCGACGCGAGATGGATCACGAGCTCGCGTACGGTGAGCCCGTTGAACGTGCGTACGTCCCACGAGTCGTCGGGCACCTCGTCGAGCAGGGCGTCGAAGCGGCTCGTCTCGGTCAGGTAGACGGCGAGAACGGGGTCGTAGGGCGCGGAGCGCCCGAAAGTAGTTGCGCGACGCACTCGCGCCGCGGCCAGCACGGTGTCGAGCAGCTCGGGCGGAGGAGTCAGCGCCTCGGTCGCCCCGATCCACGCGGCTGCGTTCCGGAGGCGCTCGACCTCGTCGGCCGCGCCCGGAGCCCGCTCGAGATACTCCTCGACCGCGGCGGCCTCATCGGGCTCCACCGCGTCGAGGGCGTACGCCCCGAGCAACTCGTCGAGCATCGTGTCGTCGCTGCTCATCGGCTCCTACTCGCTCCTCGCGATGGTGTCGGCGTCCAGGCTGTCGGCGATGCGGCGCAGCCCGAGGCGCAACCGGGACTTCGCGGTGCCCTCGGGGATCCCGAGAACCTCGGCGACCTGCCGGTAGGTCCTGCCACCGAAGTACGCGAGGTGGATCGCGCGCTGCTGGTCATCCGGGAGGTTCGCGAGCGCGGCGCGCACGCGCTCGGCGGTGACGAGCGCCATTGCCATTTCTTCGACGTCGGGGGTCGTCTCGGGCCGAGCGGCGGCCTTGATCGCGCGGCGTCGCCGGGCTTCCTCGCGGCGCACGTGGTCGACGGCCCGACGGTGGGCCAGCGTGCCGAGCCACGTGCGCAGTGAGCCGCGGTCGGGATCGAACGCGCCGGGTCGCTCCCAGACGCTGACGAACACGTCCTGGGAGACGTCCTCGGCGGCGCGGGCGTCGCCGATGACCCGCAATGCGAGGCCGTAGACAAACGATGCGTACTGGTCATAGATCTCGTTCAGCGCCGCGTCCTCGCCGGCGACGAGCCGGTCTCGTGTCGTGCGCTCCCATTGGCTCGGGCGGACGTCCCTGCCGGCCTGCCGTCCGACGTGCTCGGTCACGCTCCTGCCCCTCACGCTCGAACTTCGTTGCCGGTCATGCTCGCGGATTACCGCGTTTCGGGTCACAGGGCACGCCCGGAACGCGTCGATCGCCGGCGTCATCCGCCCGACGCCGCCAGGCCGAACAGGGACATAGATTCAAACTTCGGCGCGACTCGACAACTGCGGAGGCAGGACAGTGGCAGCTCGGTACGACCTCGTCATCGTCGGGATGGGCTCGGGCGGCATGGTGGCGGCCGAGTTCGCCGCCACGCTCGACCTCAAGGTCGCGGTCGCCGAGCGCGGCCGGGTCGGCGGCGACTGTCTCTGGACGGGCTGCGTCCCGAGCAAGGCGCTCCTCGCGGCGGGCAAGGTCGCACATCACATGCGCACCGCCGATGACTTCGGCATCGAGCCGGTCGAGCCCACGGCCGACCGGGGCAGCGTGTGGAAGCACATCCGTTCGGTGCAGCAGGAGATCGCGTCTACGGACGACAACCCCGAACGCTTCGAGGAGATGGGCGTCGATATCGTCTACGGCGCGGCCAAGCTCACGGGCGAGAACACGGTGCAGGTCGGCGACCGGACCCTCGAGACCCGGTACGTGCTGCTGTGCACCGGCAGCCGGCCCGCCGATCCCCCGATCGAAGGGCTGCACGAGGCGGGCTTCGTCACCAGCGAGAACCTCTTCGAGCTCGAGGAGATCCCCGCGAGCTTCGTCGAGATCGGCGGCGGCCCGATCTGCGTAGAGATGGTGCAGGGCTTCACGCGCCTCGGGATCCCCGCGACGCTGCTCCAGAAGGGGCCGCGCGTCCTGCCCAGGGACGAGCCCGCCCTCGTCGACA
>JBKPDN010000318.1:0-2589 GCA_046727875.1 Actinomycetota bacterium
CCACCGCAACGACGCGCTGGCCGGGGTGGCGCCGGCGGCCGCCGTCGACGTGATCGCCACCAACAACGAGCACTACGCGACCCCCGACCAGCGACCGCTCGCCACCGCGCTCGCCGCTGTTCGCGCCCGTCGCTCGCTCGACGAGATCGACGGCTGGCTGCCGGCGGCGCCGTTCGCGCACCTGCGCAGCGCGGCCGAGCAGCGGCGCCGCTTCGCGCGTTGGCCGGGCGCGGTCGAGCGCACACTCGACGTAGCGACGACCTGCGCGTTCGACCTCAGTCTCGCCGCGCCCGAGCTTCCCGACCACGACGTGCCGACCGGCCACACCGAGATGACCTGGTTGCGCGAGCTCACCAAACGCGGCGCCGCCGTTCGGTACCCACCGTCACATCCGCGGCACGAGCAGGCGATGCGCCAGATCGCCTACGAGCTCGACGTGATCGAGGAGCTCGGCTTCCCCGGTTACTTCCTCCTGCTCGTCGACATCGTCGAGTTCTGCCATCGCCACGACATCTACTGCCAGGGCCGCGGCAGCGCCGCCAACAGCGCCGTCTGCTACGCGCTCGGCGTCACCAAGGCCGATGCCATCGCGCTCGGGCTGCTGTTCGAGCGGTTCCTCTCGCCCGAGCGCGACGGCCCGCCCGACATCGACCTCGACATCGAGCACCAGCGCCGCGAGGAGGTCATCCAGTACGTCTACGACAAGTACGGGCGCGACCGCGCCGCCCAGGTCGCCAACGTGATCACGTACCGGCCCAAGAGCGCGCTGCGCGAGATGGCCAAGGCCGCCGGCCTCTCACCCGGCCACGCCGACGGGCTCACGAAGTGGATCGACCGGTGGGGGAGGGACGTCGGTGCGTTCGAGAGCGTGAAGTCCGAAGGGCCACCGGTACCGGCGCTCGTCCTCGACCTCGCGGGCCAGGTGCTCGACTTCCCCCGCCACCTCGGCATCCACTCCGGCGGGATGGTCATGGCCGACCGGCCACTGGTGGAGTTCTGCCCCGTCGAGTGGGCCCGCATGGAGGACCGCTCGGTGCTCCAGTGGGACAAGGACGACTGCGCCGCCGCCGGGCTCGTGAAGTTCGACCTCCTCGGCCTGGGCATGCTCACGATGCTGCACATCGCCGTCGACCTGGTTCGTGAGCACGAGGGCACCGACATCGACCTCGCCACGATTCCCCAGGAGCCCGCGGTCTACGACCTGCTGTGCGCGGCCGACACCGTCGGCGTGTTCCAGGTCGAGAGCCGGGCCCAGATGGCCACGCTGCCCCGGCTCCGCCCGCGCACGTTCTACGACCTCGTCATCGAGGTCGCGCTCATCCGTCCCGGCCCGATCCAGGGCGGCTCGGTGCACCCGTACCTGCGGCGGCGCAATGGCCAGGAGCCCGTCACTTACCCGCACCCGATGCTCGAGGACTGCCTCGAGAAGACCCTGGGCGTGCCGCTGTTCCAGGAGCAGCTCATGCAGATGGCCATCGACATTGCCGGCTTCACGCCCGGCGAGTCCGACCAGCTGCGCCAGGCCATGGGCTCGAAGCGCTCACACGCCCGCATGGCCGCCATGCGCGAGCGGTTGCTCGCCGGCATGGCCGAGCGCGACATCACCGGCCCGACCGCGGAGGAGATCGCGACCAAGTTCGAGGCGTTCGCGGACTTCGGGTTCCCCGAGAGCCACTCGGTGAGCTTCGCCTACCTCGTGTACTCGAGCTCGTGGATCAAGCTGCACTACCCGGCCGAGTTCGCGTGCGCGTTGCTCAACGCGCAGCCCATGGGCTTCTACTCGCCGCACTCGATCGTGCGTGACGCCATGCATCATGGCGTCGAGGTGCTCGGACCCGACGTGAACGCATCGCGCAAGGACTGCACCCTCGAGCCCCGCACCAGCGGCGCCGGTCCGGTCGGTCACCCGCGCCCGGGCTGGCACGCCGACCCGTCGACCCGGGCGGTGCGCATGGGCTTGCGCTATGTCCGCGGCCTCGCCGACGCGCTGCTCGACCGCATCGACGCCGAGCGCGAGCGCTCGCCGTTCACCGGCCTCGAGGAGTTCACCCGTCGCACCGGCGCGACCACCGACGCCATCGAGGTGCTGGCGACCGCGGGCGCGTTCGGGGCCCTGGGCCAGACCCGGCGCAGCGCGCTGTGGGCCGCCGGCGCGCTGCGCGACGCCCGGCCCGACAAGCTGCCCGGGCTCGTCACCGGGGTCGACGCCCCGCCGTTACCGGGCATGACCGAGGTCGAGGAAACGGCGGCCGACCTGTGGGCGACCGGCATGACCGCGGGGCGGCATCCCACCGAGTTCGTGCGGGCGCGCCTTACCGACCGGGGTGTCGTCACCATCGAGGCCCTGCGCGAGCTCCCGCACCGCAGCGTGGTCGAGGTGGCCGGGATCGTCACCCACCGCCAGCGGCCCGACACTGCGAAAGGCGTCGTCTTCGTCAACCTCGAGGACGAGACCGGGCTGCTCAACGTGATCTGCACGGCCGACGTGTGGCGCCGGTTCCGCAAGGTCGCCCGCATGTCACCGGCGCTCGTCTGTCTCTTATACACATCTGACGCTGCCGACGACGATCTGTGTGTGTAGTTGTCGGG
>JBKPDN010000319.1:0-9677 GCA_046727875.1 Actinomycetota bacterium
GATGGTGGGCGCGCCCCACTTCTTCTCGAGGACGACATTGCGGCCCTTGGGCCCGAGCGTGACCCGCACGGAGTCGGCGAGCTTGTTCATGCCCGCCTCGAGGGCCCGGCGGGCGGTCTCGCTGTAGGCGATCTGCTTCGGCATACGTTCGTACCCCCTGGGGAGCCGCCCTCCAGGTGAGGGCGACGTCGGTTAGCACTCAACGGATTCGAGTGCTAACAGGTTGGCACTCCCGCTCGCAGAGTGCAAGTTGGCGCTGCGAGGGCCGCCACGCCGGTCCTCCGCCTGGATCCTCCGGCCGCGGCCCTATCCTTCGGGCGTGGCTGAGCTGCACGACGCGACCGAGGAGTACCTCGAGACGATCCTCGAGATCGAGGAGGAGGGCGTCCCGCCCATCCGGGCCCGGCTCGTCGAGCGGCTCGGCATCTCGGCCCCGGCGGTGTCCGAGACCGTGAACCGGCTGGTCGAGCAGGGCTACGCCCAGCTCCTCGACGACCGCAGCCTGCGGCTCACCGAGAAGGGCCGCGCCCTCGCCGTCTCGATCGTGCGCCGCCACCGGCTCGCCGAGCGCCTCCTCACCGACGTGATCGGCCTCGAGTGGGAGAAGGTGCACCGCGAGGCCGACCGGTGGGAGCACGCGATCTCCGCCGACGTCGAGGAGAAGCTCGTCCAGCTGCTCGGCGACCCGGCGACGTGCCCCCACGGCAATCCCATCCCCGGCTCCGGGCACAAGGTGGACGTGAAGGGATCAGCTCCGCTGAGCCGGGTCAATGCCGGCCCGGTGACGGTGTCGCGCATCAGCGAGAAGATCGAGCTGGACGACGACGCGCTCGTGCTGCTCGCCGGCGCCCGCCTCATCCCGGGCTCCGAAGCGGTCGTCGTCGGCCCGGCCGACGACGGCATCGTCGTGAAGAGCGCGTCCGGGGAGCACACCATCCCAACGCGACTCGCGGAGCTCATGTTCGTGATGCCGGCCGTCTGAGGCGCGCAGCCTCACGTCAGCGGAAGAGGGCCTCGAGCCGTCGGTGCCGGTGGCTGAAGATCGCCCGCACGACGCGGCCCCGCGGGTCACGCGCCGGCGGCGACGATGACCAGGTCGGTGGCGAAGCCGAGCACGACGCCGGCGAGCAGCCCCCACATCAGCATTACCTTCTGCCCGAGTTTGAAGCCGACGTGCAACAGCTGCACGACCACGTAGAGGATCGACCCCGCGGCCAGCGCGAGGAACGCCATGTCGAGCGTCTCGTTCACGAACGACTGGCCGATGAGCGTTCCGAAGAACGTGGGCGCGCCGCCGATGAGGCCGAGGACGGCAAGGAAGCCCCAGCTGGGCCGGTCGGCTTCACCGCACATCGGGCCGACGATGCCGAAGCCCTCGGTTGCGTTGTGGAGCCCGAACCCGATCACGAGCAAGAGCGCGAGCTGGATCTTGTCGTTGGCGGCGGACTGGCCGATAGCGAGACCCTCGGACAGGTTGTGGACGCCGATCCCGATCGCGAAGAACAGGGCCAGGCGTTGCGGCTCGGAGAGCCGATGCACGTGCGAGAGACGGATCGACGCCGCCGTCGCCGCCCCCGGGCCGATGGGCCGGTCCGGCGCCCGGGACGCGAGCCGCCGGTCGTAGTACACGAGCCCGACCAGGCCCAGCCCGAACAATCCCGCGAAGACCACGCCCTTGCCGACGAGCGCGCCCCACTCGCTGTCCTTGACCGCGTCCTCGACGGGCTCGAAGCCGTGCGTGAACACCTCGATCAGCAGGAAGACGAGGATCCCGGCCGACACGGCGTTCAGGAAGGCACGCAGCGGCATCGACAGGTTGCGGATCCGCCCCACGGGCAGGCCGAGAAAGATCGTGAACCCGGCGATGGCGCCGAGCAGCAGGATCTGGGCTCCTGACACGCCGCCTCCTCGAGCTGACGGTCCGTCAGCTAGTTAGGGCAGGCTAACTTCCGACGGGCGGAGGGTCAAGGCGAAATGCCGGAATCCGGGAGGCTCAGGCGCCTCCGGCGACGGCGGGGACGATGCTCACGACCTGACCTTCGGTAACAGGGGTCTCGAGGCCCTGGAGGAACCGGATGTCCTCGTCGGCCACGAACACGTTCACGAACCGGCGCAGCTGACCCTTGTCGTCGAAGAGGCGCGCCGCGAAGCCGGGGTAGCGGGCCTCGAGCTGCTTGAGCAGCTCGGCGACCGTGGCCCCGTCGACGTCGACCTCGGCCGCCCCACCCGACAGTTCGCGGAGCTGCGTCGGGATCCGAACGTTGACCGACATGGCGTGTCCTTTCCTTGTCGCTCTCTTTGTCGCCGTCGCAAGCTCCGGCTTTGCGTCGGTGGACCGCAGAGCCGCCACCGCCGCGCTCCTTACTCCTCGATCTCGCTCGGTCCGAACGCCTCGTGGAACGCGTCGAGGGTCGGAGGGATGACGGCCGTCGGGCCGGCGTGCGGTGAGACGGCGTCGAGGGTCTTGAGGCCGTGGCCCGTGATGTACACGACCACGCGCTCGTCGGGCCGGACGATGCCTTCGCGCGCCAGCCGCGCCAGCGATGCCACCGTCACGCCGCCGGCAGTCTCGGCGAAGATCCCCTCCGTGCGGGCAAGCAGGCGGATGCCCTCGACGACCTCGTCGTCGGTCACCGCCGCCAGCCCCCCGCCGGTCTGCCGCACCGCGTCGAGCGCGAAGTAGCCGTCGGCGGGATTGCCGATCGCCAGCGACTTGGCGATGGTCGACGGCTTCACCGGCCGGATCGTGTCGCTCTCCTCGAGGAACGCGGTCGCCACCGGCGAGCACCCTTCCGCCTGCGCGCCCGACACGCGCACGCGGGGCGGCGTGTCGAGCAGGCCGACGCGGTGCAACTCGTCGAAGCCCTTGCGGATCTTCGTGAGCAGGGAGCCGCTGGCCACCGGCACCACCACGTGATCGGGCACCTCCCAGCCGAGCTGCTCGGCGGTCTCGAAGGCAAGCGTCTTCGAGCCCTCGGCGTAGTACGGGCGTACGTTCACGTTCACAAACGCCCACCGGTACGTGCCCGCGAGCTCCGCGCACAGACGGTTCACGTCGTCGTAGTTGCCGTCGATGGCGACCACGTTCCCTCCGTAGACGGCCGTCGTGACCACCTTGGCCTGCTCGAGATCTGCGGGGATGAACACGAAGCTGCGCAAACCCGCGTGCGCGGCATGGGCGGCGACCGAATTCGCGAGGTTGCCCGTCGAGGCGCACGCCGCCGTCTTGAACCCGAACTCGAGCGCCTTCGACAGCGCGACCGACGCGACTCGATCCTTGAACGAGTTCGTCGGGTTGAGCGTGTCGTTCTTGACCCACACCTCACCCAGACCGAGCTCCCCCGCGAGCCGGTCCGCCCGGACCAGCGGCGTGAACCCGGCGCCGAGGTCGACGGCCTGGCTGTAGTCGACCGGCAGCAACTCCGCGTACCGCCAGATCGCCTGGGGCCCGGCGGCGATCTTCTCGCGGCTGATCGCCGACGCGATCGCCTCGTAGTCGTAGCTGACCTCGAGTGGGCCGAAGCACCACTCGCAGGTGTAGACCGGTGCGACCTCGTACTCGCGGCCGCATTCCCGACATCGAAGTCCCTGCACGTACGACACGCCGACTCCCTTCGCAGTCTCCGTGGGGCGGACGACCCGCCCCTCTCGACGCGCTCTCGAGCACCCCGAGCGGAGATCCGCTCATCGGCTACTCATCGTTCAGGCATTGGCACCTGGCGGCCGATCACACGATCGGCTACTGGTTGCCGCGGCTTCATTGGGCCTGTCCCTCAGCCGCTCTTGATGAGCGCGTACAGCCGGTTACGTTACTACGCCCCGTATGTTCACTTAAACCCTGTTCTGCGGCTGCGTAATCTGGCCGCGTGCGGAAGTCCCGGGAGGCGCGGGTCCTCACTTCCCTCGTCGAGGCCAAGGCCCGTCATGGGCACACGGTGTCGGTGTGCCTGCCGGCGCGCGACGAGGAAGCGACGGTCGGGCGTGTCGTGGCCACGGTGCGGCGAAGCCTCGTCGAGCGGCTGCACCTCGTCGACGAGGTCGTCGTGATGGACGACGGCTCGAGCGACGCGACCGCCGACGCGGCACGCGGGGAGGGCGCGCGCGTTTTCCCGGTCCACGACCTGCTTGCCGACCTACCCGCCGGCGCCGGGAAGGGCAACGCGATGTGGAAGTCGCTCTACGTCTGCGAGGGCGACGTCCTGTGCTGGGTCGACGCCGACATCCGCAACTTCCGCGCCGACTTCGTCACCCGGCTGCTCGCGCCGCTGCTCAACGACCCCGACGTCGGCATGGTCAAGGGCTTCTACCGGCGCCCGCTGTACGGCGAGCCGACGGGCGGCGGCCGCGTCACCGAGCTCATGGCCCGGCCCGTGCTCTCGTATCTCTTCCCGCTGCTCACCCGGTTCGTGCAGCCGCTCGCCGGTGAGTACGCGGCGCGGCGCTCGATCCTCGAGACAGTGCCGTTCGTCGAGGGGTGGGGCGTCGAGATCGGCTTGCTGCTCGATGTCGTCCACCGCTTCGGCATCCAGTCGGTCACGCAGGTCGACCTGGGCGTGCGTGAGCACCGCAACCGGCCGCTCGACGAGCTGGGTCCGCAGGCGCTCGCGATCCTCGCCACGGCGCTGCGCCGCGCCGGCCTCGACGCTTGCGATCCGCCGTTCGCCGCCGAGCTCGTGCGCTTCGACGATGACCTCGCACCCGAGCGTGTACCCGTCGTCGTGCGGGAGCGGCCGCCGATGATCACCGTCCCCGCGTACTGCGCCAAGTTCGGACGCGAGCAGACCGCCTGACGCGCGCTACGCGTCCTCGCCGCGTAGCCGCTCCGCGATCATGATCGTGCGCACGTGGTGTTCGCTGCGGGGATCGACGGCATGATCGACGCGTCGACGATCGACAGGCCGGCGATGCCGTGCACCGCGCCGCGGGGATCGACGACCGCGCCGGCGTCACCGGCCGGACCCATCCTGCACGTGCCGACCGGGTGGTGGTAGATCTCGCAGCCGGCGCGTAGCGCTGCCTCGAGCGCATCAGCGCCCCTCGAGCGCGCGGCGTCCGGCTTCGATCGCGGCTTCCTCGACGAGCACGGCTGCGCGCGCGAAGGCCTCGCCCGATTGCCAGACCCGGTCGGTGAGCGCGAGGAGCTGCACGTCGCCGAGCACCGACAGCTCCTCGCGGCCCTCCGGCGTCGCCTGCCCCACGATGACCACGCGCTCCGCGACCCCTTCCTCGGCGGCCCATTCGAGCACACCGCCGACCACCTTGCCCTCGAAGCTCGTCGGGTCGAGCTTGCCCTCACCCGTCACGACAAGGTCGACGTCGACGAGCGCGTCGTCGAGACCCGCGGCGCGCGCGACGACGTCGAACCCCGGCTCGAGCTGCGCTCCGATTGCGGCGAGCCCGCCCGCCAAACCACCCGCGGCACCTGCGCCTTCGAGCGTCGCGACGTCGATGCCCGTTCGCTCGCGGTAGACCTCGGCGAGACGGGCAAGGCGGCGAGTGAGCAACGACACCTGCGCAGAGGTTGCGCCCTTCTGGGGTCCGTACACCGTCGCGGCGTCGAGGAACGGCGTGGCAACGTCGCACGCCACGGTGATGTCGGCGCCGCTCAGCGACCAGCCGAGCGCGTCGACGGCACCGAGCCCGCCGTCGGTCGTCGCGCTGCCGCCGACGCCGACGATCACCCGACGCGCTCCGCCGCGCAGCGCGGCGAGGATGAGCTCACCCGTCCCGCGGCTCGACGCCCGCAGCGGGTCGTTGCGGTTCCCCGCCAGGGCGAGCCCGCTGGCGCGGGCCATCTCGACCACACCGGTGCTGTCCGGGAGCAGCGCCCACTGCGCCTCGACCGGCTCGCCCTGCGGCCCGGTCACGGTGGCCGTGCGCGTCGAGCCGCCGCGCGCCGCGAGCAGTGCATCGAGCGTCCCCTCGCCCCCGTCGGCGAGCGGCACGCGCCGCACGGTGAAACCTGCTGCCCCGAGCCCGGCCGCCATGGCGTCGGCGGCGGCGGACGCCGTGAGCGAGCCACGGAACTTGTCGGGAGCCACGATGGCGACGGCCACGGTAGATAGATTGCACTGAGTGCCGGAACGAGTCCCGCTCCTCGAGAAGAGCCTCGCCGAGTACGTGCCCATTGTGGGCTCCGAGGTGGTCGAGCGGGTCGAGGCTCTGGCCGAGCCGCTCCGGGGAAGCCGGGTGTTGCACATCAACGCGACCGCGTACGGCGGCGGCGTGGCCGAGCTCCTGGCCACGCACGTCCCCCTGCTGCGCAGCGTCGGCATCGATGCCGATTGGCAGGTGATTCGAGGCAGCGACGAGTTCTTCAGCATTACGAAGGAGGTCCACAACGGCCTCCAAGGCGCCGACGTCGACTGGTCGAGCCGCAAGCAGCGCGTCTACCTCGAGCACGTGCTCGACAACGCGCTCCGGCTGGAAGGCGAGTGGGACTTCATCATCGCCCACGACCCTCAGCCGCTCGCGTTGCGGAGCTTCCTCCGGAACTCCGAGCTCGGCGCGTCGGCGAAATGGGTCTGGCGCTGCCACATCGACCTCACCGCCGCCAACCCGGCGGTGTGGGAGTTCTTCCGCCCGTACGTCGAGATGCACGACGCGTCCGTGTGGACGATGAAGGAGTTCATCCCCGACTCGTTGTCGATGGATCGCGTCCTGCAGGAGGCGCCGTCGATCGACCCGCTGTCGGTGAAGAACCTCGAGCTGCCGCTCCCGTTCGCCGAAGAGCTGTGCCGCCAGTACGGGCTCGACGTCCGGCGACCGATCGTGTGCCAGGTGAGCCGGTACGACCCGTGGAAGGACCCCGTCGGCGTCATCCACGCGTACCGCCTGATTCGCGAGAAGGTCACCGACGCGCAGCTGCTGCTCGCCGGCTCGATGGCCACCGACGACCCGGAAGGGTTCCGCGTCTGGGAAGAGGTGCAGCAGGAGCGGGCCGGCGATCCCGACATCTACACGCTGTCGAACCTCCATCAGGTCGGCAACGTGCAGATCAACGCGTTCCAGCGGGTGTCGGACGTCGTCATCCAGAAATCGGTTCGGGAGGGCTTCGGCCTCACCGTGAGCGAAGCGTTGTGGAAGGGCCGACCCGTCGTCGGCGGCCGCGCCGGCGGCATCGTGCTCCAGATCCGCGACGGCTTCGACGGATACCTCGTCGGCTCCGTGGTGGAGTGCGCGACGCGCACCATCGATCTGCTCGCCGACCCCGTCGGCGCCGACGCGATGGGCTCGCAGGGCAAGGAGCACGTCCGCGAGAACTTCCTGTCGACGCGCGAGCTGGAGGACTGGCTCCGCCTGTTGACGGACCTCCGCGGGTGATCGTCGTCTCCCATCGGGGGCCGGCGAAGTTCGCGCGCGCCGACGACGGCTCGTTCCAGGCCCGCCGCGGCACCGGCGGCCTCGCCGGGACGCTCGGACGTCTCTTGGCCGGGGGCGACGACGGGCCGGTCGCGTGGGTCGCGGCTGCTATGTCGGACGACGATCGGGCTGCGGCTGCGTCCGGCGCGACGAAGCTCCCCGACTTCGACGTCCAGCTCCTCGACCTGGATCCGCGCGAGCACCGCCTCCACTACGACGTCGTCTCGAACGCGACCCTGTGGTTCCTCCATCACGGGCTGTTCGACCTGCCGCGACGCCCGCGGTTCGACGAGCGGTTCCGGGAGGCATGGGACGCGTACGTCGCGGTGAACCGCGCGTTCGCCGATCGCGTCGCCGACGTCGCGGAGAGTGAAGAAATCGTGCTCGTCCAGGACTACCACCTTGCGCTCGTGCCGGGTGAGCTGTACACCCGCCGGCCGGACCTGCGGGTGGTGCACTTCACGCACACGCCGTTCTGCGGACCGAACTCGATCCGCGTCCTCCCCGACGACATCGGTCGAGCGATCTGCGGCTCGATGGCGACCGTGCCCAGCGGGTTCCATACGACGCGGTGGGCGCTGGCGTACGAGGCCTGCGCCGCGACCGTGCTCGGCGCGGACGCTCCGCGGGCGCCGGCGTTCGCGGCGCCCCTCGGTCCCGACCCCGCCGACCTCGCCGAAGCGATCGACTCGCCTGACGGCCGAGCGGAGCTCAAGGCGCTCGACGAATACCTCGGTGACCGGCGGCTCCTGCTGCGCAGCGACCGCGTCGAGCCTTCGAAGAACATCGTGCGCGGGTTCCTGGCGTTCGATCGTCTCCTGGAGCTCGAGCCGCAGTGGCGTGAGCGCGTCGTGTTCATTGCCATGCTGAACGAGTCGCGCCAGGGACTTCCCGAGTACCAGGCGTACGGGCAGGAGGTCGAGCAGGCGGCGGAGCGTGTGAACGAGCGGTGGGGGCGGCGCGACTGGCAGCCCGTCGTGATGGACCTGCGCGACAACTTCCCCCGGAGCGTCGCCGGTTACGCCCGCTACGACGCGCTGCTCGTGAACCCGCTCAAGGACGGGCTCAACCTCGTCGCCAAGGAGGGACCGATCGTCAACCGGCGCGACGGTGTCGTGTGCCTGTCGCCGGAGGCCGGTGCCTACGACGAGCTCGCACCGGCGGTGCTGGCCACACACCCGTACGACCTCGACCAGACGGCGTGGGCGCTGCACGAGGCGTTCACCATGCCGGCCGAGGCGAAGCGCGAGCAGGCAGCCCGGTTGCGCGACATCGCATCCGTGCACACGCCGGGTACCTGGCTGCGCGCGCAGATCAGCGCTGCATGTGCCTAGCGGCGCCTGCAAGCTGCTCGAGCAGCGACACCAAGCCGGGGGGCCCGTCGACGACGACGTCGGCGTGCGCGAGGAGGTCAGGCGCGGTCTCGTTCGAGCGCACGACGATGCGCGCCGCGTGTTCGAGCGCCCCGCGCGCCGCGAGACGATCGAGGGCTTCGAACGCGGGGATGTCGCCGTAGTCGTCGCCCGCGAAGCACGCCGAGGCGATGCCGGCGAGCAGGCTTTCCACGGCAGTCCCCGTGTCGGCCGTGACCGGTGGTCGCAGCTCGCGGGCCATCCGGGTCGGCAGCACGATGAGACCGTGCCGCCGGGCGATGCGCTCGACCGCGGCGACTGCGTCGCCCTCCCGCTCGGGTGCGGTGCGCCAGTGGACCGTCACCGCCAGCCCTGCCTTGCGCTCGACGAGCAGCCCGGGCAGCTCGCGCTCGACCTCGTCGGCCGCCGCTTCGACCGCCGGAAGGAAGGGTTCGACGCGGGCGTCGACGACCGCACGCCCGTCGATCATGCGCTCGAGCCCGTACTGACCGACGTAGGTGACCCCGGGCAGGTCGATCGCCCGGGCGAGGACCTCGACCGGCCTGCCGCTCACGACGCCGACCGTCGCGACCACACCGACCAGGGCGCCGAGCGCTTCGCGTGCAGCCGGCAGCACGCGCGCCGCCGCGGGATCGTCGACGATCGCGGAGATCGAGCCGTCGAAGTCGACCAGCACTGCTGCGGTTCGGGGCTCGGCTGCCAGCGGGAGCAGCGGCTCCGGCAAGCTCACTGATGCTCGGCTACTGGCCGAGCAGAACGACGCAGTTCACGTTCTCGGTGCCCGGTAGCGCCGGGTTCGCGAACGGTTCGACGGTCGTGCCCGGTCCGACATCGCCTTGGAGCTGCGTCGCCTCTTTGTCGAAGCCCTGTTTGCACTGTACGGCCGTGCCCCTGCGGGGGTTCGTGTTCGACGGGGGTGCGAGCTGGTAGCCGAGCGTGCGC
>JBKPDN010000320.1:0-6360 GCA_046727875.1 Actinomycetota bacterium
GGCCGCGAAGTCGGTGGTGTCGTCGAAGAGGATGAAGCCGCCCGTGCCCAAGCCGGCGCCGACGGCACGCATGCCCTCGTGGCTCACCGGGGCATCGAACCGGGACGCGGGCAGGAGCGGGTTCGAGACTCCCGACAGCGCGGCGACGAGTTGCCGTCCCGGCTCCGGTCCGCCGCCGATGGTCTCGATGACGTCGCGCAACGGCGTGCCCATCGGCACCTCGGCGACCCCGTGCCGCTGCGTCCGGCCCGTGATCGTGCAGACGATCGTCCCCGGCGACTCCTCGGTGCCGACAGAACGGAACCAATCCGCGCCCTGAGCGAGGATGCCCGGCACGTTCGCCATGGTCTCTGCGTTGTTGACGAGCGTCGGTGGTGCATCGGTGTCGGACGCTGGCGACGCCATCTCGACCTGCGCCGCGGACGGCGCGGGGTCGGCTCCGAGCTCCTCGGCCCCGTGCCGGTACGGCGGCGCGACGCGCGGGAACGGCCCTCGCCCGTCGATCGCTTCGAGCAGCGCAGTCTCCTCGCCGTAGAGGTACTCCGGCGGTCCTGCGAACACGCTGAGCTCGATGTCGGTCGCCCAGTGTGCGCCGTGGATCTCCTCGATGGCACGCCGAAGATTTGCCATCTCGTGCGAGAACGTCTCCTTCACCGCGACGATCACTTCGTCGGCGTCCACCGTGAAGGCGGCGATGAGCGCGCCCTCAAGCACCCGGTACGGGTCGGCGCGCACGATCGCGCGGTCCTTGAACGATCCCGGTTCGCCCTCGGCCGCGTTGACCACCACGGTCGTCAGCTCGACCTGGGACTCGCTTGCCGCAACGGTCGCCCACTTCCGACCGGTGGGGAAGCCGGCGCCGCCGCGCCCGCGGAGCCCGGACGCGGTCAGCTCGTCGATGACGCCGGACGGACCGAGCCGCACTGCCGCTTCGATCCCTTGCCCGCCGCCGGCCTCCTCGTAGTCGGCGATCGAGTCCACCGGGCGGGAGGGGAGAACGCGGGGGGAGATGGTCACGCCACGAGTCTCGCAGTTGGATTGCATCGGGAACGAACGGCCTTGCCGCATCGCGGCGCCGGCAGCGTGTCGCCGCCGGAGCTTGCGACCGCGGCAGCGGCGGCTTTGCCGACCGTTGCCGCAGAGCCGGAGCTTGCGACGGCGACGGAGGGGCGACCAAGGAGACGCGATGCCCGACACCGAGGAGCCCGGCAACGACTCGGTGACGCGCCCCTGGGCTCCGCCGCCGCCCGGGCGGCTCGTCGGTCGTGGTCATCCGGCCGGTGACTTCCTCGAGGCGTGGGCATGGGATCTGCTCGACGAGGCGCCCGGCTTCCTCCGCATCGAGGCCGCGCTTCCCGACCACGTGAAGAACCCGCGTGGGCAGCTGTTCGGCGGGTTCACTCCCACGTACGTCGACCTGGTCGCGCTCTTCACCGTCCGAGCGGGGGAGGATCGGTCCGCGCCGCGCCAGCCGCGGTGGCTCGCCACGACCAACATGCGCGTCGACTTCTTCGAGCCCGTCACCGGGCCCCGCTTCGTCATCGAGAGCCGGCGCGAGAAGCAACGCGGGCGCACGCACTTCGTCAGCACGCAGTTCGTGCAGGACGACGAGCTCGCCGTCTTCGCGTTGACCACGATGCGCGAGGTCGACCTCAGCCGCCGCCTCGGCGACGCGTGACGAGGCTTTCCCGGATCACCTGAGCACGGCTTGGGTCTGCGTCGTCAGGGCCACCAGCGTCCCGCGGTCGTCGTGCAACCGCGTCTGGACGACGATCGTGCGACCGCCGACGTGGATCGGCTCCGCCCGCGCCGTGACCTCGCCCTCGCGGACGCCGCGCATGAAGTTCGTATTCGACTCGATTGTCGACGTCCCGGCACCTTCGGGAAGGTTCAGGGACGCGCAGATCCCGCCCAAGCTGTCGGCCAGGGCCATGATGGCGCCGCCGTGCATCGCGTCGCCGGACGTGCATCGTTCGGCCGACCACGCCAGCGTGCCTTCCACCCCGTCGGGTTCGGCTCTCGTCAGGACGATGCCCAACCCCTCGGAGAACGGCATCCTCGCAAGCAGCTGGTGCAGCTCCATGTGGTTCCTCTCGTTCGGCGCACGGACAGGAGAGATTGACATGCGGTAGGTTCCGCGCCCCCGAAGCGCGTTGGGGGTAGAGCCTCCGCGATGCCCATCGGCACCATGATCTCGTCCCTCCGGTCGAGCTCGCGTTCTCAGTTCCTCGTCACCTTCGCGCTCGCGGCGGCGGTGACCGGTCTGTGGGGCCTCGCCGCTCCGCTGTTCGCGAACGCCGACGAGCCGGCCCACGTCGTGCGGGCGGCGTCGGTTGCCCGCGGTGAGCTCGTCGGGAAGACGCCTCGTTCCAAGCTCCTCAAGGGCTACACGTTCGTGGAGCTCCCCGCCATCTACGACGCGGCCGGGCACCACCTGAACTGCTTCGCGCGCAAGCCGGCTCGTGACGCCTCGTGCCACACCTTCACCGGTTCGCAGACGAAGACCGAGGAAATCATCACGGAGGCGGGCCACCACCCGCCCGCGTACTACGCCGTCGTCGGGGGCATCTCCCGCATCTGGCCGACCGCTGCCGGCGCGGTCTACCTCATGCGCTTCGCGACCGTGCTCATGACCGCGCTGTTCGTGGCCATCGCCGTGCGCGCGCTCTTGCGGTTGACCGCGCCGCGTGTGGCACTCGTGGGCCTCGCGGTGGCGCTCACGCCGATGGTGCTCTCGTTCGGCGCCGCCGTGAACCCGACCGCGCTCGAGACCGCCGCCGCTCTCGCGACGTGGGCGTGCGGGCTCGTCCTCGTCTCCGAGCTGCGCCAGGGCAAGGAACTCGACCGCGGCCTGGTCATCCAGCTCGGCGTCGCCGCCTCGGCACTCGTGCTGGCTCGCCAGATCTCGATGTTCTGGCTCGCGTTCATCGCGCTGATCTTCGCCGCGCTCCTCGGCATGGACGCGCTGCGGCGCCTGTGGCGATTGACCGCTGCGCGCGTGTGGGCGGCGATCGTGGCCGGGTGCGTCGCGGCGCAGCTCGCGTGGATCGCGTTCGCGAAGGGCCTCGACCTCAGCGTCCCGATCGGGTTCAAGCCGACGCTGTCCAACACGGATCTCCTGCGCGCGACCGTGGGCAGAACCGGGCTGTTCTACTTCGAGATGCTCGGCAACCTGGGCTGGCTCGACACCGGGCTCCCCGGTCTCACCTACTTGCTCCTCACCGCCGCGCTGGGCGCGCTCGTGCTCCTCGCAGTGGCCGTCGGGACGAGGCGCTACGTGGTGGCCATGCTCGCGACGATCGTGTTCACGGTCGTGACGCCGATCGTGCTCGAGGCGTGGCAGTACCGCGAGTACGGCCTCTACTGGCAGGGTCGCTACACCCTGCCGATCGCGGTGGGCGTCCCGCTCCTGGCCGTGTTCGCGGTGCAGTCGGACACGGGGCGGCGCGTGATTCTCCGCGGATGGTTCGTGCCCGCGGTCGGCGGCATGCTCGTCGTGGCGCAGGTGCTCGCGTTCTACCAGGCGCTCCGGCGGTGGTCGGTGGGGGAGAACGGCCCGGTCTTCTACTGGCTCGACCCGAAGTGGACATCCATCGTGCCGCAGTTCCTGCTGATCGTCGCGTACGCGATCGCGTTCGCGGCGTTCGTGGTCTGGCTGCTCGGAGGACGCTCCGAGGAGACGACCGACGGGGCCGGCGCGGCAACCGTGCGCGCGGGCGCGTGACCCGGGGTCTACTCCAGCCAGCGCCGATTCAGCCGGTCGAGCGCGCCGCCTTCCCGGAGGTTGGTGAGCGCCTCGTTGACGGCGTCGCGCAGCACGCGGTTGTCGGGCGCGAACGCGATCCCGAGGAACTCGTGGGTGGGGATCTCCTGCACGACGTCGAGGTCGGGCCGGTCCTTCACAAGCCAGGTGGCGACTGGGAGGAGTTTCATGACCGCGCCGATGCGACCAGCCGAGAGGTCGTCGAGCGCGTCGAGGATCCCGTGGTTCGGGTAGTACCGGATGCTGCGGAGCTTGCCGTCCTCCTCGAGCTCCCGGGCCACGATGCCCGACGTGTTGCCGACCTGGATGCCGACCACCTCATCCGCGAGGTCTTCGGTCGAGGTGATGTGCGGCGTCAGCGTCGTGTTCACCACCAGGCTCTGTCCCGACTCGAGGTACGGCACGGAGAACAAGGCGACCTTCTCCCGCTCGGGCGTGATCGTCGCGCCCGACGCGACGGCATCGTAGGAGCGCGTGCGCAGGCCGTCGAAGATCCCGTTGAAGTCGTCGCCCTCGTACTTCGTGAGCTGCCACCGGAGGCTGAGCTGCCCGCAGACGGCGCGCATGAGCTCGGCGTCGAAGCCGGTATCGACGCCGTCCTGCACTACTTCGAATGGCGGGTCCGGGAATGCCGACGCAACGAGCAGCGTCCCCGCCTCGATCGTCTGCGATGCCATCGTTGGGCTGCTCCCGTCACATCCTCCCCCGCAGCAGCGTTGCCCGGGTGGACCTGGAAGGATGTTCGTCTCTTGGTACCAGCATCGGGCCCCGCTCCGTGGTCGTGCTACTTGAAGTACGCATCGTGCGCGTCGACTAAGCAGTTGCGGTGAGTCCTGACTCCGAAGCGCCGGCCGTAGCCGTGGTCACGGGGGCGGCGGGCTGGCTGGGCCAGAACCTGGTCCGGGCGCTCGCCGGCGGGCGCGAGCGCGTCCGTTGCCTCGTGCACGGCGAGAACGAGGCGGCGCTGCTGGAGATCGTCGGGCCGAACGTCGAGGTTGTTGCCGGCGACGTGCGGGATCCGGCCGACGTCGACCGCCTGTTCGAGACGGTCGGATCGGCAACCGTCTTCCACGCCGCCGGGGTGATCCATCCCGAGGGCAAGACGCGTGAGCTGTTCGACGTGAACGTGGGCGGGACACAGCTGGTGCTCGACCGCGCCCGGCGCGCCGGCGTCAGACGCTTCGTGCACGTGTCGTCGAACTCGCCGTTCGGCGCCAACCGCACCCCGACCGAGCGGTTCACCGAGGACTCGCCGTACCACCCGTACCTCGCGTACGGGCAGTCGAAGATGGAAGCCGAGCAGCTCGTGCAGCGGAGCTACGACCGCGGCGACGTGGCAACGGTCATCATCCGCGCGCCGTGGTTCTACGGGCCGTTCCAGCCCGCGCGCCAGAACCGGTTCTTCTCCACCGTGCGGCGCGGCATGTTCCCGATCCCCGGGCCGGGCACGAACCGGCGCTCGCTCGCCTACACCGGGAATCTCGTGGACGGGCTCCTGTGCGCCGAAGTCGCCGACGCTGCACCGGGGCGGGCGTACTGGGTCGCCGACGCGGAGCCGTACGAGCTGCGCGAGGTGATCCAGGGTGTGCGCGACGCGCTCGAAGCCGAAGGGCTGCCAGTGTCGACGCGCCAGCCGCACCTGCCCGCGTTCGCGGGGGAGTTGGCCGCCGCGCTCGACGGCTTCCTGCAGGGTCGCGGCCGGTACGTCCAGGCGCTGCACGTCCTGGGCGAGATCAAGGACACGATCGCGTGCGACATCTCGAAGGCGCGGGCGGACCTGGGATACGAGCCGAAAACGAACCTCGTCGACGGCATGCGGGCCAGCGTGCGTTGGTGCCTCGAGCGGGGAGAGCCGATCTAGTGGGGCGGTCGGTCCTCGTCACCGGGGGGAGCGGCTACTTCGGCGAGATCCTTGCCCGCGGCGCCGTGGCGCGCGGCGATCGAGTGCGGATCTTCGACATCAACCCACCCGCAGCGAGCGTGGACTCGATCGAGTTCATCGAGGGCGACGTGCGGGATCGGAGCGCCGTGCGTGCGGCCTGCGAGGGTGTCGACGTCGTCCTGCACAACGTGGCGCAGGTACCCCTCGCGCGCGACCGCGAGCTGTTCCGGTCGGTGAACGTGGTGGGCACGGCGAACCTGCTCGTGGCGGCGCGCGACGCCGGCGTTGCCAAGGTGGTCCACACCTCGTCGAGCGCGGTGTTCGGCATTCCCGAGGCCAACCCGGTCGCGGAGGAGACGCCCTGCCACCCGCTCGAGGCGTACGGCCGGGCCAAGCTCGAGGCCGAGGTGCTGTGCCACGAGGCGGTCGACGCCGGGCTCGACGTCACGATCATCCGGCCGCGCACGATCCTCGGCCACGGCCGACTCGGCATCATGGCCGTGCTGTTCGAGTTCGTCGCCGACGGCGCGCCCGTCTATGTCCTCGGGAGCGGCGACAACCGCTATCAACTCGTGCACGCCTCCGACCTCGGCGACGCGTGCCTCCGCGCCGCGGCGCGCGAGGGCCCTTCCGTGTACAACATCGGCGCCACCGAGTTCGGGACGATGCGTGAGACGTTGCAGGCCCTGGTCGACCATGCCGGCACCGGGTCCCG
>JBKPDN010000321.1:0-1707 GCA_046727875.1 Actinomycetota bacterium
AGGACATCCAGATCCACGGCGGCGTCGGGTTCACCTGGGACTGCGACGCGCACCTGTACTACAAGCGGGCGAAGATGAACGACGCGATGCTCGGCTATCAGGGCTGGCAGCGCCGCCGCCTGGCCGACCTCGTGCTCGACACCGCGTGACGGCTGCGGGTCGCGACAAGGTCATCTCGCTCGAGGACGCCGTCGCCGAGCACGTCCGTCCCGGCGACGCCCTGCACATCCTTGTCGGCCACACCCGCTGGACGGCGGCTGCACGCGAGGTGGTGCGGCAGTGGTGGGGGCGAGACCCGCGCTTCACGCTGGTGATGTTGAGCCTCTCCAGCCTGGGAACATTGTTCTTCCGCGGCGGCCTCGTCGAGAAGGTCGTGACCGGGTACTCGGGCGACACGTTTCCGAACTTCACCCCCAACCCGATCTTCGCCGGTGCCTACGAACGGGGAGACGTCGCGGTCGAGCACTGGTCCTTCCTCGCGTTCGCGCAGCGGCTCGAGGCGGCGGCGTGCAACCTTCCTGCCGTCGTCACCCGCTCGATCGGCGGCTCGTCGATGGAGGCGAACGACGCGTACTCGCGCGTCGCGACCCCGTTCGGCGAGGTCGGCCTGCTCGCCCCGTTGCACCCGGACGTCGCGCTGTTGCACGCTCCGGTTGCGGACCGCGAGGGGAACGTTGCGCTCCATCCTCCGCTCCTCGAGGGCGCGTGGGGCGCGCTGGCCGCGCGCCGGGGCGCCGTCGTCACCGTCGAGCGGGTCGTCGACGACCTGCGCCCGTGGTCGCATCTCGTTCGCATCCCGGCGCACCGGGTCCTCGCCGTGTGCGAGGCGACGATGGGCTCGCACCCCGGCGGCCTGTTCACCGGGGAGCTCCCCGTCGACGGCTACGGCGAGGACTACGAGTTCTGGGTCGAGGCGCGGGCGGCGAGCCGGAGCGACGACTTCGACGCGTGGATCCGCCACTGGGTGCTCGAGGTCGACGGGCAGCCCAACTACCTCGCCCGGCTCGGCGACGATCGGATCGCGGCCCTCCGGTCGAAGGCGAACCCGGACTCGTGGCGGGCCGACGAGGCCGAGTTCCCACCGGATCTCGACGCGCCGCCCAACCGGTGGGAGCGGGCCGCCGCGTACGGAGCCCGGCACCTCGCCGAACGGGTGCGCGCGCTCGACGCCGACGCCGTGCTCGCCGGCGCCGGTGTCGCCAACCTCTCGGCGTGGCTCGGCGTGGCCCAGGCGCGCTCGGCCGGGAGCGAGGTGCAGCTCGCCGCCGAGATCGGCCTCTGGGGCTACGAGCCGACACCGGCCGATCCGTTCGTCCTGAACCACCGCAACTTCCCGCGTTCGACGATGCTCGGCGACGTCGGCCTGGTGCTCGGCACGCTCGTCGGCGGGACCGGCACGACGACGGTGGCGTGCCTCGGCGGCGCGCAGGTCGACCGCCTCGGCAACATCAACTCGACGCTCGTCCCCGGTGGTCAGTTTCTCGTCGGCTCGGGCGGCGGCAACGACGTCGCCAGCGTCGCGGCGGAAACGATCGTGGTCGGCACGCTCACGCAAAGCCGCACGCCACCCGAGTGCGGCTACATCACGTCGCCGGGACGCAACGTGCGCGCGCTCGTGACGGATCTCGGCACGCTCGAGAAGGTCGAAGGCGACGAGCTGGTGCTGACCGCCGTCGCCGGGGACGGAACGGTCGCGGAGCGGATCGA
>JBKPDN010000322.1:0-12328 GCA_046727875.1 Actinomycetota bacterium
GCCGAGGACGTTTTGAAGCCGCCCAGGCTCCACTGCAGGAAAAAGGGCAACAGCAGGCTCATCCAGAGCTGGCTCCTGCGGAACAGCAGGTAGCGGCGCGTCCGCGCAAACGTGTAGATGCTGAACGCCGAGGCGAGCTGATAGCCGAAAGGAATCGCTGCCGATACCCACAGGCCGAGGGTGGCGTAGGTCGCGACCCACACACATGCCAGGCTCGCCATCAACGTCGAGGACAGCGTCAGGACTGTCTTGCGAACCCGAAGCTCCTCTGAATCCGAGGGCACCCGGCCGATCTCGGCGAGCCGCTGCAACCAGCCCGGAAGCCGCAGCCACCTCCAGTGAAGTTCTAGCTGGCCCACAACGCGAGGCTAAAGGCCGAAGCCCGTCTAGCGCTCGTGGCGCTGTCTGTGGCCGCGACACACAGCACAAATCGACACCCCGAACGCTCGCTCGGAGGGGACGCCGTAGGTTTCGGCGCGCACAGTCGCGGTGGTGGCCGCGGCGAGGAGTCAAAGCTCCGACGCGAGCGGAACGAAGGGCTATAGATCCGGAAAACCTGTTGTATAGTTCGATCGTGCCCACGACCACCGCGGTGCACGAAGCACCCGCACTCGACATTGCGACGGCTCGCTTCTTCCGCGTCCTGGGCCATCCCACCCGCCTGGCGATCCTCGAGCTGCTGCTCGGGCGGCCGCACACGGTCTCCGAACTCGTCGACGCGCTCGCGCTGTCGCAGAGCCGGATCTCCAACCACCTGGCCTGTCTGCGGTGGTGCCGGTTCGCCGACTCCGAGCGCCAGGGCCGTGAGGTCACGTACCGGATCAGCGACCCGTCGGTGCGCGACGTGGTCGCCCTCGCTCGCACGCTCGCCGAGCAGCACTGCGATCACTTGACTTCTTGCACCCGCATCGGCCCCGACTGGATCTAGGAGCAGTCGCCACGCCCGTCGACGAGCTCTCCTGCTGTCTGGACGCCAAGGAGACTCATGCCAGACGCCCATGAGCGCGCCGCCCTCGCCGGTGTGGTCCTCGCCATCGCCGCCGGCGCGGCGTGCTGCGCGCCGCCGCTCATCGTCGCCAGCGGCGGCCTCGCCACCCTCGGTGCCTGGGTGGTGAACCCCGTCGCCGGCGCGCTCGCGGGCGTGATCGCCTTGGTAATCGTCGCTGCAGCCGTGCGCGCCCGCCGACCCTGTGACCCGACCGAGCCCTCCGTTGGAGAACCTCATGACGCAACCCGAGACCAAGACTGACGGCCTCCTCCACGTCGCAACCGCCGATCCGGGTGTTTCCGCAGTCCGCCGACGCGCGTTCACCGCGCTCCTCGACGACCAGCCGATGACCGCCGCCCAACTCGCCGACGCCACCGCGCTGTCACCCGCCGAGGTCGAACTCGCGCTGGCGACACTCCAAACCGGCGGCGCGCTCGAAGTCGACGACCGCGGACGAGTCATCGGCGCCCATGGCCTCACCCACCGGAAAACCCGGCACACCATCATCACCTCGCGGCGGACCTGGAATACCTGGTGCGCGCTCGACGCCATCGGCATCACCACTGCGCTCCGCCTCGACGCCGAGGTCCACACTGTCTGTCCCGAGTGCAACACCGAAATCACACTTCGTGTCCAGAACGGCGCAGTCATCACGACGACAGACACACCGAGGCTGTGGCTCCCCGGCGGAGCCTGTGGCCACGTCATGGACGACTTCTGCGCGATCGCCAACCTGTTCTGCAGCACCGAGCATCTCGAGCAATGGCGACACCACGCCGGTGAACCACCCGGACAGCCCCTGAATCTCGACGAGACCGTCCGCCATGGCCGCCGCGTCTGGGCCGACGTCACCAACTGCTGCTGACACGGCGAGTCCCGATCCCGAGGAGGTACTCGTGACCACGGGTCGCAACCCGCAACCGTCGCGCGCTGGGGCCGCAACCCGGATCGGCACTGCCCAGGCCATGGCCCGCGCGACGAGTGTTGGCACCTAAGGACGTTGCCGAGCACCTGCTCGAACGAGGTGCCGAACTGAACTGGATCTCGACGTGGGACAACACGCACCGCCGCGCCCGGGGCTAGGCGTCGCGGGCTGTGCGCAACGTCGCTACAGGGTCGAAAAGAGATTCTTGCGGAACCGTCGGGAGAGACAAGGAGAGTGTCATGCCCAAAGACGTTGGACTCGAGGAGATGCGTCGCCTCGTCAGCGGGGGCGCCCAGGTGGTCGAGGTCCTTCCGAAGCGTGAGTACGACGAGGAGCACATCCCTGGTGCCGTCAGCATTCCGCTCAAGACCCTGAACGAGGCCACTGCTGCACAGCTGGACAAGAACCGGGCCGTCGTCGTCTATTGCTGGGACTACCTCTGAGACATGAGCCCGCGGGCTGCGTGGCAGCTCGAAGTCATGGGTTTCAGGGAGGTCTACGACTTCGTCGACGGGAAGATCGAATGGATCAGCCACGGCCTTCCGTTAGAGGGAACGGGGCCGCATTTCCCCGTCGCAGGTGAGATCGCCGACCGAGACGGGGTGCTCGCGTGCCGAATCGGAGACCGGCTCGGCGACGTCGCTCGGGCGCTCGACACGGTTCCGCACGACTACTGCGTGGTGCTCAACGACCACGACATCGTGCTGGGTCGAATGCGCAAGCGGAACCTTCCCGGTCCCGACGACACCGCGGTCGAGCACGTCATGGAGCCGGGTCCCACGACGGTGCGAGCGACCGAGCCCGCCAAGGGCTTGCTCGAGCGCATGAGGAACAAGAAGGTCCCAGCCGTGATCGTCACGACGAACAAGGGGCGTCTCATGGGCACCGTGACACAGGAGGCGCTTGACCAATTGCTCTCTCAGTCGTCGTAGCCGCAGCAGGGGCAGGGTCGCCGGCCGCCGGGGCAACCACATTTTCTCGCCGGACGTCCTTGCCGTGACGAAACGCTCAAGCGCCCGCTATCACCAAGACCACCGGCCACGGCGACCCGAATCCGCAGCACATCGTTTGGCAACCACCGCAGGGTGCATAGAGCGTCGGGATGACGTCGCTCGAACGTGAGCGCGTCACGCGGGTGGCTCGTACAGGGGATCGCTCGACGCGATCGGCACGCGCCCGAGGGTGTCGCTGAACGCCGGCGCTGAGGCACGCCGGAGGTGCCGATCGGGCGCGCTTGGACAGCGGCTAATGCGCGCATCGGATCGCGACCTGCGCGGACCCAACACGACGCGAAAGCCCCGAACTCGGCGTCCTGTGCTTCGACGACGCGGAACGCGCCATCGCCGGGGAGGTCGCCCCGGAGTCGGAGTGATCGAACTGAAACGCTCCCGCCCCGAACAAACGCGGATCGTGAACTGCCAGTCAGCTTGCGTTGATCGTCGTGTACATGCCCTTCGCGAAGTGGCTGACTGTGCTGCCGTCGGGTTCGGTATCGATGATGTTGCAGAACAGGATGTACGAGCCGGTAGACAGCTTGAAGGTCTTGGACTTGGTCTTACCCTGCTTGACGTCCCCGGTCTCGCCGACTTTGTCGCTTTTCGGGATCTGGTCCTCGTCAACGGAACCGTCGGCCTTGGTCGGCAACGCCGCCGGATCGGTTCCTCGGACGACGACGACCTCGTGCTTCACGGTGCCGCTGTTCTTGGCGACGAAGGTGGACTTGCCCTTTGCGATGAATTGCAGGGCCGGAGTGATCTGGTACTCGGTGAGCGTCAGCTTCTGCTTCGGCGGGCTGGCGGTTGCTGCGAGCGGAGACCCGAGCCCGGCTGCAAAGGTCCCGACGGCCATCGTGGCGAGAACAAGTTGTCGAATCCGCATGCGCACGGCACCTCCGTTGGTTCGGAGTTGACGCTATCCAGCGATTGCGCGGACGACGATGGGACAACGTCCCAGAAACCACGGGACATACGTCATGGAGGATGGGGCCAAGGTCACGTGGCGATCTCGAGTCCGCTGCGACGGTCGATGTTCGGCATCACGCCTCCCTCGTCCCGATCATCCGCAACGCGGTGCGGGGAGTCTCGGGCCGAAGGTCACACGCCGGGAGGACCGACGAATGGTTCTCCCGATCCGGTGCCTACTCCGCCGGCTTCTTCCCTCGCTGCTCCGCGAGTCGGGCTGCGTAGACGGCGGCCTGGGTGCGGCGCTCCATCCCGAGCTTCGATAGGAGGTTCGAGACGTAGTTCTTCACCGTCTTCTCGGCGAGGTGGATACGTTCCGCGATCTGGCGGTTCGTGAGGCCGTCCGCGATCAGCTCCAGGATGCTGCGCTCCTGCTCGGTGAGTTGGGCGAGACGCACGTCCTCCTCGGGACCCTTCCGGATGCGCTCGAGCACGCGGCCCGTCACCGCCGGATCGAGCAGCGACTGCCCCTTCGCCACGAAGCGCACCGCCTGCACGATCTCGTCGCTCTTGACCTGCTTGAGGATGTATCCGGACGCGCCCGCCATGATGGCGTCGAACAGCGCCTCGTCGTCCCCGAACGACGTGAGCATGAGGCAGTTGATCTCGGGGTGACGCGAACGGATCTCACGGCACACCTCGACGCCATCCCCGTCCGGGAGTCGGACGTCGAGGAGCGCGACTTCCGGGCGTGTGGGCGGGATCCGCGACAAGGCCTCGGCGGCCGTCCCGGCCTCGCCAACGACTTCGATGTCGTCCTGGACCTCGAACACGTGCGCGAGGCCACGGCGCACGATGTCATGGTCGTCGAGCAGGAACACTCGCACCATGTTGCTCGCATGCCCTTCCGACATTCAAAATGTGTCGTTGCCGTTCACACACCTCGACCCGCACGTCCAGGAACTGCTGGACGCGATCAAGGTCGTAGGCTCGGACCTCAGCCTACCGATCGTGCTACGCCGAATCGTCGAGTCGGCGCGCGATCTCGTGGGCGCGCGCTACGCAGCACTGGGCGTCATCGGAGAGGACCGCGGGCTGAGCGAATTTCTCGCGGTCGGTGTCGATCCCGAGACCTATGCCGCAATCGGCGACCTGCCTGAGGGCCACGGGATCCTCGGTCTCCTGATCGTCGATCCGAAGCCGCTGCGCCTGCGTGACCTCTCCAAGCATCCGCGATCGTATGGGTTCCCGCCGCACCACCCGCCCATGCGCTCGTTCCTCGGCGTGCCCATACGAGGCCGCGGCGCGGTGTTCGGGAACCTGTACCTCTGCGAGAAGGAGGGCGCGGACGAGTTCAGCGACGAGGACGAGGACCTGGCCGTGGCTCTGGCGTCGGCTGCAGGCGTCGCGGTCGACAACGCGCGGCTCGTGCAGCGCGTCGAGCAGCTCGCGGTGCTCGAGGACCGCGAGCGCATCGCCCGCGACCTCCATGACAAGATCATCCAGCGGCTCTTCGCGACCGGTCTCGAGATCCAGACGATGATGCCCTCGAGCGCGTACGACGACTTGGACGATCGTCTCACGCATGCGGCCGCGGAACTCGACGAGACGATCCGCGAGATCCGAAACACGATCTTCGCGTTGGAGGCGCGGCGCGAGCGCGGGATTCGGGTCGACATCTTTGCTCAGGTCGACGCGGCGCGCGAGTCGCTCGGGTTCGCGCCGGAGCTCCACCTCGACGGCCTGATCGACTCACTCGTCTCCGACGAGGTGGCCGAGCACCTCTACGCCGTGCTGCAGGAGGCATTGTCGAACATCGTCAAGCACGCCGAGGCATCGCATGTCGAGGTCTTCGTGGAGGCGACCAAGGAAACCGGTCTCGTCCTGCGCGTCGTCGACAACGGACGTGGCCTCCCGAGCGTGCGCAGGTCCGGTCGAGGGTTGCAAAATCTCGAAGAGCGGGCGACGGCGCTGGGTGGGAGTTTCGCGGCCTCGGCCTCGGCCGCGCCCGGCGTTGGCACCGTGATCGAATGGCGGGTACCGCTCACAGAGTGAGCGGGTTCACCGCCGGCCGCGCACGCTCCGTCTCGCCTCTGCCATCGCCGGTTTGGGCCTCTTCCCCACCCGCGCCGCCGACCTAGAGGACGGTCTGCAGGTATCGGAGGGCCATCGGTCCCCGGCTGAGGTGACTTGCGGCCCTGCCGCGGACCGGCCGGGCAGGCGGAACATCGAGCTGGAACCGGAGGTGACAATGGACGCCACGGTCGGAGACGAGTTGATCGTCGACAGCGTGCACACCGGCGAGGCACCCCGAAAGGGCGAGATTCTGGAAGCTCGCGTCGAAGACGGCCGCGAGCACTACTTGATCCGGTGGGACGACACGGGGCACGCGACGGTCTTCTTCCTGGGTCCAACGGCGCGTGTGCTCCACACCCACGACGACCGTGCGACGGACAGACGATGAAGCACAGCGTCGACTGCGGTCAGCGGATCCCTGGCACCTACTGGCACGCGGTCGCGATCCTGAAGCTGGAGCTCGACCGGATCGTGCGCGTACCCCTCGAGGAGCTCCGCTTCCAGATGGGCGGCGGCGCCATCACCCGCAAGGTCTCCGCCGACGTCGGTCCGATGGAGATACAGCCGGACCACCTCGTGGTGCCGCTGCACTGGAGAGCCGCGGAGCACCCCAACCTGTTTCCCATTATGGACGCCGACCTGCGCATCAGCGATGCAGGCGCAGCCCACATCGAGCTGTGCGTGGTGGGTGAGTACCGCACACCGCTCGGCGCGGTGGGCGCGGTCGCCGACGCTGTTGGTGGGCGCCGCGTGGCCGAGAGCTCCGTCCGCGGATTCATCGGCGACATCGCCCAGCGGCTCGAGGCGGAGCTCATCGAGCACGCCAACCGCGCCGGCGTCAAGCCCTGACGGGCAGCACTAGTACGAACGGAAGGCTGTGCTCTCGAAGGAGGCATGGGCATGCCGAAGATCAAGGAAGCCGCATCCGAGTTCCTCGCCAAGAAGCGGATCGCGGTGACGGGTGTCTCCCGACATCCGAAGAATCACGGCAGCAACGTCGTCTATCAGCGCCTTCGCAACCGGGGCTATGAGGTCTTCGCTGTCAACCCGAACGCGGATCAGGTCGAAGGCGATCCCAGCTATCAGGACCTGGGGTCCATTCCCGGGGGCGTCGACGCGGTCGTTATCGCAACCAAGCCGGAAATCGCCGAAGACACGATGCGGGACTGCGCCGACCTCGGCATCAAGCACGTCTGGATGCACCAAGGGCCGGGCAAGGGGAGCGTGTCCGAGGCTGCGGCCGAGTACGGCCGGCAACATGGCATCTCCGTGATCGACGGCGGTTGCCCGTGCATGTTCAATCCCACCGGCGACTTCGGGCACAAGGCGATGCGCGTCATCTTCAGGCTCAATGGCCACGTCCCGAAGGAGGTGTGACTCCTAGCTCACCCGAGCCGGCGGTCCAGGTTGTAGGCGGAGCTGATCAGCACCAGGTGCGTGAAAGCCTGGGGGAAGTTGCCGAGCTGCTCGCCCGTCGGGCGACGCCTCCACGTTGTAGCGGTAGGACGAGGCTGTCGGAGACCAGCTCCGCGGTGATGGCGTCGAGCGTGGAGATCCAGCGTGGGTCCGTCGGGACGATGAACTTGCACAGGGCGTGAGCAGCACGGAGGCGTCGAGCACGACGGTCTCGTAGTGCTGGACGAACGCTCGGCGGGCGGGGTTCCAGCGACGCTCCATGATCTGGTTGTAGATGCAGTCCCGGACCGCACCCCAGCGGGGATGTCGCGCGCCATGAATGAGCGTCCTTGTCCGCTTACGGCACGAGCACGAGCTTTCCCTTCGCCGCCGAGCTCTCGAGCAGCTCGTGCGCGCGGCGCGCTTCAGTGAGCGGCAGGCGCTCGGCGACGACCGGGTGGATCTTGTCCGCACGGAGCAGCTCGAGCAGAGTGGCGAAGTCCTCCCGGAACCACTCGGGGTTGCGGGGCTCTCCGCCCACTGCTCCGGATCGCTGTTGAGCACCTTCGCGGAACTTCTGGATCTGGTAGGCGAGCACCCGTCGGCGCGGCGAGAGCTTCGCCCACACCCAGAGGGCCCCGATCGACGCATACCACTCGATCACCGCTCGCCAGTTCTTGCGCCCGTGCGACAGCGTGGCGTAGCGACCGAATACGACGAGCCTTCCGCCGGGCCGCAGCGCGCGGAAGGAGCGAAGCGACAGCGGGCCACCGAGCGAGTCGAGCACGACGTCGACGCCTTTCCCGGGGAGCGCGCGCACCCGGGCCAGGAAGTCTTCGTTCTGGTAGTCGATCGCCACCGCGCCGAGTCGCTCGACCTCAGCGCGGTCGCGTGCCGAAGCGGTCCCAATGAGGCGAACGGCGGCCAGCGCGCCCAGCTCGAGGACCGCGACGCCGACCCTGCCGGCCGCGCCGTGCACGAGCACCGTCTCCCCGCTCTTCGCCATCGCCGTGCGGTGAAGCGCCTGGTAGGCGGTCATGTAAGGAAAGAGGAGGCTCACCACCTCGGCTGGGTCGAGGTCCTCGGGGACCTCGACCGCGCTCGCCTCGGGCACACAGACACGCTGCGCGTAGGCACCCCACACCGTCAGGGCGCCGATGCGGTCTCCTTCTCGCAATCGCGAGCAGCCCGGGCCGAGCTCCTCGACGAGGCCGACGAGCTCGTATCCGGGCGTGAACGGCGGCTTCGGCCCGCCCGGGATATACGTGCCGGCGCGCTCCTGGGCATCGGTGAACGACACCCCGGCCGCCACGACCTTGACGAGGACCTCGCCCGGCCCCGGTCGGGGATCGTCGGCCTCCACCACTTTCAAGACGTCGGGCCCGCCGAACCGCTCAACCACGACACGCTTCATGGCTCGTCCTCCCTGTCCCCGGACGGCTCTACCGGTGGCTGTCCTTTCTCGAGGATCCACTGGCGAGCCGCCACCCCCCAGAGTCGAAGGTCCACAGCCCGACGGGCGTTCGACCCCCGGGATGGATCTCGGTGGGTAGGAGTGCTCAGAGCAGTAGGCGTGCTGGTGGGCGCAGGGCAGGCCGCCTCGACACAGAGGAAGGCCCCGGACTCGACGTCCGGGGCCTTGCTACGCGCTTTCGATGGTGGCGGGGGCAGGATTTGAACCTGCGACCTTCGGGTTATGAGCCCGACGAGCTACCAGACTGCTCCACCCCGCGCCGCAATCTTCACGCTACCAGAGCGCCTCCGATCGGCCCCCGCGGGCGTTTTGCTCCTTCGCGATGATGGGGAAGCGGTAGGGGAAGAGGAGCGCCTCGTGGACATCATCGACCGGTACGAGGAGACGGCGACCGGCTTCACCGCCCGCCTCGACGCCGTGACCGACGACCAATGGGCGAACCCGACGCCCTGCACCGACTGGAACGTGCGCGATCTCGTCGACCACGTGATCGCCATCCAGCGGCAGATCCCGGAGGGCCTCGGCGTGAGCGTCGTCGACGGCGCCGACATGCTTGCGACCTGGAACACCGTCCGCGACGCCGCGCTCACCGCCTTGCGGCAGCCCGGCGTGCTCGATCGGACGATGCGAGGCATTCGAGGCAACGAGGTGCCGGTGGAGATGGCGCTCATCCCCCGCTTGTCCGACCTCCACGTCCACACCTGGGACCTCGCCCGCGCGACGGGTGGCGACGAGCGGCTCAGCCCCGACGTCGCCGCCATCGTGCTCGAGCGCCTGAAGCCGAACGACGAGGCGCTGCGGAAGTCGGGCAGCTTCGGCCCCAAAGTCGATCCGCCGCCGGATGCCGACGTGCAGGTCGAGCTTCTCTGCTTCCTTGGCCGGCGGCCCTGACGTGGCCGACGTCGCCGTGCAGCTGGCCGAGATCGTCGGCGCCGCCAACACTCTGACGGGCGACGCGGTCGGCGACGACTACAGCCACGACGAAGCGCTCACGGCCACGCCCGAGACGCCGGCGTTCGTCGTCCGCCCGTCGAACACTGATCAGGTCGCCGCGCTCCTGCGCGTCGCGGACGATCACGGGATCCCCGTCACCGCGCGCGGGAGCGGCACCGGGCTGTCGGGCGCGGCAATCCCCCGCGCCGGTGGGATGGTCGTGTCGTTCGAACGCATGAACACGATCCTCGAGATCGACACCGACAACCACGTCGCCGTCGTCCAGCCCGGCGTCACGCTCGACCAGCTCGACGAGGCCACCGCCGCCCACAAGCTCGTCTACCCCGTCTACCCCGGCGAGTACAGCTCGAGCCTCGGCGGCAACGTCGCCACCAACGCCGGCGGCATGCGCGCGGTGAAGTACGGCGTGACTCGCCACCAAGTGCTCGGGCTCGAGGCGGTGCTCGCGAGCGGCGACGTGATCCGCACCGGCGGGAGGTTCGTCAAGGCGACCACCGGTTACGACCTCACCCAGCTCATCATCGGGTCCGAAGGCACGCTCGCGCTCGTCACCGAGGCGATCCTCAAGCTGTACCCCCGCCCGGAGCACCAGGCCACCGTGCTGGCGCCGTTCCCGGTGCTCGAGGATGTCACGCGCGCAGTCCCGGCCATCGTCGCCAGCGGGATCGGCCCGCTGATCCTCGAGTACATCGACACGCTGACGATGGCGGCGATCACCGCCCACGTCGGCCTCGACCTCGGCGTGCCGCCCCACATCAAGGACCGCGCCCTCGCCTACCTCGTCGTGATGATGGAGAACCCGCACGCCGACCGCCTCGACGAGGACGTCCACGCGCTCGGCGAGCAGCTCGCCGAGCTCGGCGCGCTCGACGTATACGTGCTCCCGCCGCAGGCGGCGGCACAGCTGATCGACGCGCGCGAGAAGGCGTTCTGGGTCGCGAAGGCCAGTAACGCCGACGACATCGTCGACATCGTCGTGCCCCGCTCGGCCGTCCCCGAGTTCATGGCCAAGGTCGGCGAGATCGGCCAGACCCATCAGTCGCTGATCGCCGGCTGCGGGCACGCAGGCGACGGCAACGTCCACCTGTCGGTCTTCCAGCCCGACCCGGAGCAGCGCTACAAGGTCATGCGCGGGCTGTTCGAGACCGGCATGGCGCTCGGTGGCGCGATCTCGGGCGAGCACGGGGTCGGCAAGGAGAAGAAGCGGTACTACCTCGAGCTCGAAGACCCGACCAAGATCGACCTCATGCGGCGCATTAAGGCCGCGTTCGACCCGAACGGCATTCTCAACCCCGGCACGCTCTTCGACTGATCGGCTGAGGTGCGGAGGAACGACATGAATGGTGCGCAGGCGCTGATCCGGACGCTCGTCGACTGCGGGGTGGACACGTGCTTCACGAACCCCGGCACGTCCGAGATGCACTTCGTGGCCGCGCTCGACACCGTGCCCGAGATGCGCAGCGCGCTCGGCCTGTTTGAAGGCGTCGTGACGGGCGCCGCCGACGGGTACGGCCGCATGGCCGACAAGCCGGCGGCGACGCTGCTGCACCTCGGCCCCGGGCTCGGAAACGGGCTGGCGAACCTGCACAACGCCCGGCGTGCCCGCACCCCGCTCGTCAACGTGGTCGGCGACCACGCGACGTATCACAAGCAGTACGACGCGCCCCTGCAATCCGACATCGGCAGCGCGGCGAGCAACGTGTCGGGATGGATGCGCGCTTCGCAGCGCACGGCCGACGTCGCCGGCGACGCCGCCGATGCTGTGGCGGCGGCGCTCGGTCCTCCGGGCCAGGTCGCCACGCTCATCCTCCCTGCCGACGTGTCGTGGGGCGACGGCGCCGAGCCTGCCAAGCCCAACCCGCCGGCCACGCGCGCCGCTGTCGCCGACGACGTGGTCGACGCCGTGGCCAAGGCGCTCGTGTCGGGTGAACCGTCGGCGCTGCTCGTCGGCGGCAGCGCGACACGCGAAGCGGGCCTCGTTGCGGCAAGCCGGGTCGCCAACGCGACGGGCGCCAAGCTGCTCGGGGAGACGTTCCCCGCCCGGCTGCAGCGCGGCGCCGGCATTCCACCGCTCGAGCGGCTCGGCTACCTCGCCGAGTTCATGACCGCGCAACTCACCGGCCTGCGCCACCTCGTGCTCGTCGACGCCAAAGCGCCGGTGTCGTTCTTCGCCTACCCCGAGAAGCCCAGCTATCTCGTTCCGGACGGGTGCGACGTGCACGTGTTGGCATCCGACACCGACGACGCCGTCGGCGCGCTCGAGCACCTCGCCGACGTCGTGGGCCGGGCCGAGCCCTCGCTGCAACCGGCCGAACGCCCGGACCGGCCGACGGGCGACCTGACGGGCGAGGCGGCGGCGAACGCGATCGGCGCGCTGCTCCCCGAGGGCGCCATCGTCTCGGACGAGGCGAACACCGCCGGGCTGTGGGTCGCGGCGGCGACCGCGGGCGCGCCGCCCCACGACTCGCTGACCCTCACCGGCGGCGCCATCGGCCAGGGGCTCCCGGTCGCGACCGGCGCTGCGGTCGCGTGCCCCGACCGCAAGGTGGTGTGCCTCGAGGCCGACGGCAGCGCCATGTACACGCTGCAGTCGCTATGGACGCAAGCCCGTGAAG
>JBKPDN010000323.1:0-4537 GCA_046727875.1 Actinomycetota bacterium
CGTCCGTCGCGAGCAGCTCGTCCTCGGTCCACTCGAGCTGGAGGTTCATCGGCGCTCCCCGTCGTCCGGTGCCCTCCTGAGGGCGCCGGACTGGACTGGTACACCACGAAGGGTATACTTGTGAGTATACCTATGGCAAGCGCCGATCCCGCCGTCGCCGAGCCCGCTCCGCCCACCGGTCCCCTCCCCCGGGCCGCCCGCCAGGAGACGATCCTGCGGGGCGCGGCGCGGGCGTTCGCCGGCGCCGGGTACGCCGGCACCTCCATGGAGGACATCGCGGCGGCCTCCGGCATCACGAAGCTCATCGTGTACCGGCACTTCGACTCGAAGGAAGCGCTGTACCGGGCCGTGCTCCAGCAGGTCTTCGACCGCCTGGCCGAGGAGTTCGTGACCGGCTACTCGCGCGGGATGGGCGGCGTCGGAGCCCGCTCGCTGCTCACGGTCGCCCGCGAGGACCCGGACGGGTTCCACCTGCTGTGGCGACACGCCGCCCGCGAGGCCGCGTTCGCCGACTACGCCCGAGAGCTCCGAGAACGCTCGGTCGACGCGTCGCGGGCGCTGCTGGCGGGTCAGGTGTCGCCCGACGTGCACGAATGGGCCGCGCACACGATCGTCGACTACCTCGTCGAGGCCGTGCTCAACTGGCTCGAGTACGGCGACCCCGACCGCGACGAGGAGTTCGTCGCCATGGCCACCGACGGGCTGCGAGCCGGCATCCGGGCCTGGATCCCGAGTCCCTAAGTACGGTCGCGCGCGAACTGCGTCAGGCGGTGCCGAAGGCGGGTCGCGGTACGCCCGCCGGCGCTTCGACCCGGGCTTCCACCTCGGCCAGCTGCTCGGCGGTCATCACCGCCCGCAACGACGCGATCGCGACCTCGAGCTGGTCGAGGCTCGGCGGTCGCGTCGTGAGCTGTTGGAGCGCGAGCCCCGGGCGCATGAGCACCCGCACGAGGCGGGAGTCCATGTGCCGGGCGGCGAAGCGGATCACCTCGTAGGCGACCCCCGCGATCACGGGGATCAGGATCACGCGGGAGGCGATGAGCAAGGGCCAGTCGGGCCGGCCCACGAACGCGTACACCACGATCGTGATCACCATCACGGTGAGCAGGAAGTTGGTCCCGCAGCGGACGTGCTCGGTCGTGAACCGCTGCGCGGACTCCGGCGTGACCTCGACGCCGTTCTCGTAGGCGGCGATCGCCTTGTGCTCGGCGCCGTGGTACTCGAACACCCGCTTCACGTCGCGCAAGCGCCCGATCAGCAGCAAATACCCGATGAAGAGCGCGAGCCGGAGTGCGCCTTCGGCGGCGTGGAGCCAGAACCCGTCGAGCGGCACCCATCGGTTCACGCCGCGGGCGCCGAACGCAGGCAGGAGGATGAACAGGCCGGTGAACAGCACGAGCGCGAACGCGATCGTGCCGCCCATGGCGCCCTTCGAGAGCCGATCCTCCTCGGGGACCTGCCGGTTCGCCGACCACGCGAGCGCCTTGAACCCGAGCGAGAGGGATTCGGCGAGCATCATCACGCCGCGTAGCAGCGGGATGCGCGCGTAGCGCTCACTCCAGCGAGGCGCGTCGTTGACTTGCAGCTCGATCTCGCCCTCGGGCGTGCGGACGGCGACCGCCCACGAGGACGCGCCGCGCATCATCACGCCTTCCATGACGGCCTGGCCGCCCATGTAGCGGGGCTCTGGCCGTCGGGACATCAGCCCTTGGCCTTGCCGCCCTGCTTGCCGTACCGGCGCTGGAACCGCTCGACGCGGCCGCCGGTGTCCACGAGCTTCTGCTTGCCCGTGTAAAAGGGGTGGCACTCGGAGCACAGCTCGACCCGGAGCTCGGACGCGGTGGAGTGCGTGGTGAACGTGTTGCCGCAAGAGCACCGGACGGTGCACTCGACGTAATCGGGGTGGATCTCAGCTTTCATGATGCCCTCAATGTAGTGGGGTCGCGAGTGCCTGGATACGGCCCGAGCGCTGCTACGAGCCCGTCGTCGGTGCCTTGGCGATCTCGGAAAGGAACTCGTCGTTGCTCTTCGTCGTGCGGATCTTGTCGATGAGCAGCTCGAGGCCCTTGCCCTCCTCGAGGGCGTTGAGCACCCGCCGCAGCTTCCAGACCTGCTGGAGCTGGTTGCGGTCGAAGAGCAGCTCCTCGTGGCGCGTGCTCGATGCCTCGACGTCGATCGACGGGTAGATCCGCCGCTCGGACAGGCGCCGGTCGAGCCGAAGCTCCATGTTGCCGGTGCCCTTGAACTCTTCGAAGATCACCTCGTCCATCCGGCTCCCGGTCTCGATGAGCGCGGTGGCCACGATCGTCAGCGAGCCGCCCTCCTCGATGTTGCGTGCCGCGCCGAAGAACCGCTTCGGCGGGTAGAGCGCGGTGGAGTCGACACCACCCGACAGGATGCGACCGGACGCCGGCGCCGACAGGTTGTAGGCGCGGGCGAGGCGCGTGATGCCGTCGAGGATGATCACGACGTCCCGCCCCATCTCGACCAGGCGCTTGGCCCGCTCGATGGTGAGCTCGGCGACCTGCGTGTGCTCGTCGGACGGACGGTCGAACGTGCTCGCGACGACCTCGCCGTTGATGACGTGGCGGCGCATGTCGGTGACCTCTTCGGGCCGCTCGTCGACGAGCAGCACCATGAGGTGCACCTCGGGGTTGTTGCGCTCAACCGAGTACACGATCTGCTTGAGGATCGTCGTCTTGCCGGCCTTCGGCGGCGAGACGACCAGACCCCGCTGGCCCTTCCCGATCGGCGAGACGAGGTCGACGATGCGCCCGGTGATGTTCGCGGGGTCGTCGCCGAGCTCCAATGCGAGCCTCGAGTCCGGGAACAGCGGCGTGAGGTCCTCGAACTTGGGTCGGTCACGCGCCGCGTCGGTGGGCAGGTCGTTCACCTGGTCGACGCGCAGCAGCGCCGGGTACTTCTCGTTGCTGGCCTGCGGGCGTGCGAACCCCTTCAGGTAGTCGCCCTTGCGGAGCGCGAACCGCCGAACCTGCGACGCCGAGACGTACACGTCCTTCGGGCCCGGCAGGTATCCGGTCGCGCGCAGGAAGCCGTAGCCCTCGTCGCGCAGATCGAGCAGGCCCTCTGTCGCAACCGGCTCACCCTGAAAGTCGCGCTCGCCGCCGTCCTGCTGACGGTCGCGGCCCCGGCGGCGCCGGCGGCGCCGGTTGCCTTCGCCGTACGACTGCCGCTCGTCCTCTGCCTCAATACGGGGCTTCGTGCCCTTGCCGCCGCCGTTGCGTCCGCCGTTGCCGTCACGCGCCGCGGGCTCGGAGGTCGCCTGCGTGGAGGCGCCCGCGCTCTGTGATGCGTCAGACGCGCCGTCGCCCCCGTCGCCGGTCGAGGACGATGCCGTCCGCGGCGCGGGCTGGGGCTGGTCGGTTCCGTCATCGCTCGCGCCGGCGGCGGCGATCGCCTCCTCCTCGGCCGCGAGCTCCGCGATCGGGTCATCCGAGTCGGACGTCCGGCGGGAACGGACGCGCTTCGGCCGCTCGCCGTCCGATGACGCCGACGCGTCGGCGCCGCCGTCTCCGTCGGTCGCACCGAGGATGGCGTCGATCAGGTCGGCCTTCTTCATACGTGTCGCGGCGCGCACGCCCATTGCGCCTGCGATCTGATGGAGCTCCTCGCGGTCCTTGCTGTCCAGGACCGTTCGGTCGAGCTCTTGGTCACTCATGGGGGGAACTCCCTCAATGGCTCGTGAGATGCGGGGCTATGAACGCCCGCGTTGTCGTCACTCCGACTCAGAACTCCTCAGGGCTCTGGTCCATCGGCAGACAACCAGTGACAATGCCGGCCCGCTGATCGCAGCGGGACGAAAAACCGGCGCCACCTCACGCGGGAACGATGCCCCGAGTGGGGGCGACAGCTGCCGGGCCAGGATTCGGGAGCAAGTCTCCGGGGATCACCGGACCGGTGCAGTAACGGTACTGCTTGGACCTGTAACCCGCAAGTACCTCGCGGTATTCCGTCCGTCTCAGGACCGGTCGAGCAGCCGCCGCATGAGCGTGTGCGCGAGGACCGGCTCGAACGCGGCGACGCCGCGTTCGGTGTACTCCCCGCCCGGTCCGTCCTGCGTCGAGTCGTACAGGAGGTACGGCACCGGATCGGACGTGTGTGTCTTGATCGCGCACGGCGTCGAGTGATCCGGCATCAGCAGGATCCGGTACGGAGTGCCGGCCGCGTCGAGCGCGGTCGTGAGCGGATCGATCACGTCGCGGTCCCAGCGCTCGAGTGCGGTGACCTTCTCGCGGAAATCTCCCTGATGGCCCGCCTCATCGGTCGCCTCGACGTGCAGCACGAAGAAGTCACGATCCTCGAGCGACGCCAGTGCGGCGTCGCGTTGCGCGGTGTAGTCGTTGTCGAACCCGGCGGTTGCCCCCGGGACGTCGACCACGTCGAGCCCGGTGAGCACGCCGAGCCCGCGCACGAGGTCCACCGCCGAGGTGAGGCGTCCCTCGATCCCGTATTGCTCGGCGAAGGCCGGAAGGTCGGGCCGGGTTCCCTGACCCCACAGCCAGATCTGCGTCGCCGT
>JBKPDN010000324.1:0-3526 GCA_046727875.1 Actinomycetota bacterium
AATTGGTGCGATGACCGCCCAGTCCCCCGCCCCCGCGCTCGAGATCGACGACCTCCACGTCGCGGTCGAGGGCAAGGAGATCCTGCGAGGCGTCTCGCTCGGCGTGCCCGCCGGCGAGGTCCACGCGCTCATGGGCCCGAACGGCTCCGGCAAGTCGACGCTGGCCGCCACCCTGCGCGGGAACCCGGCCTACGAGGTGACGGGCGGGCGCATCCTGTTCAAGGGCGAGGACCTCACTGCCCTGCCGACCGACCAGCGGGCGGCGCGGGGGCTGTTCCTCGGCTTCCAGCACCCCGAGGAGATCCCCGGGGTCGGCGTGCTCAACTTCCTCCGGCAGGCGATGTCCGCCCGCAAGGGCATCGAGGACTTCTCGGTGCTCGAGGTGCGCATGGCCGTGCTCGACTGGGCGAAGCGGCTCGGCATGGACTCCCGCTTCATCGAGCGGTACCTCAACGAGGGGTTCTCGGGTGGGGAGAAGAAGCGCAACGAGATCCTCCAGATGGCGCTGATGGAGCCCGACTTCGCCGTGCTCGACGAGACCGACTCCGGTCTCGACATCGACGCGCTCGGCGTCGTGGCTCGCGGCATCGAGGAGGTCCGCTCGACGCGCCCCGAGCTCGGGATCCTGCTCATCACGCACTACCGCCGCATCCTCGAGCATCTCACGCCCGACGCCGTGCACATCCTCCTCGGCGGGCGCATCGTCGCGTCGGGCGGCCGCGAGCTCGCCGACCGCATCGAGCGCGAGGGGTTCGACGCATTCCGCACCGCGGAGGTCGCCTGATGACCGACGTCCTCGACGTCAGCCGCGTCAAGGCCGACTTCCCGATCTTCGAGCGCGAGGTGAACGGCAAGCCGCTCGTGTACCTCGACTCGGCGTCGTCGTCGCAGAAGCCGCGCGCGGTGCTCGACGCCATGGAGTTCCACCACCGGCACCATTACGCGAACGTCCACCGCGGCATCTACACGATCGCCGAGGAGTCGACCGCCGCGTACGAAGGCGCCCGGGCGAAGGTCGCGCGACTGCTCAACGCCCGCTCGACGAGCGAGATCGTGTTCACCAAGAACATCACCGAGGCGATGAACCTCGTCGCCTACTCGTGGGCCCGCAAGAACCTCGGGCCGGGCGACCCCGTCGTGATCACTGCAATGGAGCACCACGCCAACATCGTGCCGTGGCACATCCTGGCGGAGGAGCGCGGGATCGAGCTGCGCTGGATCCCGCTCACGGACGACTTCCGGCTCGACCTCACCGACCTCGATCGGCTGCTGGACGGGGCGAAGCTGCTCTCGGTCACGGCGATGTCGAACGTGCTGGGCACGCTCAACGACATCCGACTACTGTCCGACGCCGCCCACGCCGCCGGGGCGGTCGTGAACGTCGACGCCGCGCAAGCAGTCCCGCACCTCCCCGTCGACGTGCAGGCGTGGGACGCCGACTTCGTGGGCTTCACCGGCCACAAGATGCTGGGCCCGACCGGCATCGGGGGCCTGTGGGCCCGGGCCGAGCTGCTCGAGGCGATGCCTCCGTTCCTCGGCGGCGGAGAGATGATCATCGACGTGCGCTTCGACGGCTTCGAGCCGAACGAGGTCCCGTGGAAGTTCGAGGCGGGAACGATGCCCTTCGTGGAGGCCAGCGGGCTCACCGCCGCCATCGACTACCTGGGGGCGCTCGGCATGGACGCCGTGCGCGCGCACGAGAAGTCGCTCACGGCCTACGCGCTGCGGGCGCTCGACGAGCGCTTCGAGGGCCGCCTCCACATCCACGGCCCCCGCGACGTCGAGCAGCGAGGGGGTGCGATCTCGTTCGCGTTCGACCGCATCAACGCCCACGACGTCGCCCAGGTGCTCGACGAGGACGGTGTGTGCGTCCGGGCGTCGCATCACTGCGCGAAGCCGCTGATGCGCGTCCTCGGCGTGCCGGCCACGACACGCGCTTCCCTATACGTCTACAACGACGAGTCCGACGTCGACGTGCTCGTCGAATCGTTGGCCAAGGCCGAGAAGTTCTTCGCCATCTGAGACTGGAGTCCCACGCATGCCCGGCCTCGAAGACCTCTACCGCGAGATCATCCTCGACCACTACCGCGCGCCCCGGAACCGCGGGGAGCTCCCGGTGCCGCCGGCGGCGAAGGCGGAAGGCTTCAACCCGCTGTGCGGTGACGAAGTGGTCGTCTACCTCGACATCGACCCCGACTCCGATGTCGTGCGCGACGTCAAGATCGGCGGTCAGGGCTGCTCGATCAGCCAGGCGTCGACGTCGATGATGAGCGCGGCGGTGAAGGGCAAGCCGGTCGACGAGGCGCGCAGGCTGATCCGCGCGTTCAAGGCGCTGATGTCGATCCACGAGTCGAAGCTCGAAGGCGAGAGTGACGGCTCGGACCTGTCCGCCGAGCTCGACGGCGTGCGGCTCGGCGACCTCGAGGCGCTCCAAGGCGTCGTCAAGTTCCCGGTGCGCATCAAGTGCGCCACCCTCGCCTGGAACACGCTCCAACAAGGCCTCGACGAACGCGAGCCTGCTGACGCCTAGCTACAAGAGCTGCGCCGGAAGCCGATCGGGTATCGAACGTGCAGGGGCGACGCCGGATCCATCGGCGCCGGCGAGTTTGAGCGAATCGGGATTCGCCGAAGGCGAAGGCCGATGAGGGAACTGTTCGAGTCCGCCGTCGATGAGGTCCGGCGTCGGCCCGTTGGCGTGCTGACCCGACCGGGTCAGGCGTTGCGGCTGTTTCAGCCGGGGCGGAACGGCGGGAGGCCGTCGCCCTCGTCCGAGATGGGCGCGGCGCCGGCGGCCTCGGCGAGGCGGTTCCAGGCGGCGCGGTCCCAGGACTCGACGGCGTCGAGGATCGTGCCGTCGTCGTCGACGAGCACGAGCGACGGCACGCTCTCGAGGCCGTAGGCGTCGGAGACCTCGTACGGAGCCGGCTCGCTCAGCGTCGTGACCTTCTGCCCGTAGCGGTCCGCGTATTCGCCGAGCGCGGGCGGCGGGTCCTCGCCCACCCCGACGACCCGCAGGCCGCTCTCCGCCAGCGCCTGCACCTTCGGGGCCGCCATCTGGCAGACGGGGCACGTCGTCTTGAAGAACGCGAGCACGACGGGGCCGTCCTGCCACGGGTCGGCGATCGGCTCACCCGTCGCGGCGTCGGGCAGTGAGAGCGTGGGGGCGTGATCCCCGGGTCCGAGCATCGTCATCAGGCTATTCGGGTAGGACCGACGTCGATGACAGGGGTCGGTTTGACCAGGCGTGACCCTGTTCACACCCCGGTCATAAACGTGACACGGGTAAGGAACGCGGACCGAGTACGTTGAACAACCTAAGAGGGCACTTCGGGAGGGAAGGATCGCGATGACCCAGGCGCTGTTGCCGATGATCGACACCGCACTCGAGCAGTTCCGGACCCGCGACCTCGTTTCGGCGACAGAGGTCGTCGACTTCCTGCTCGACCTGCGTCTCGCCGCGATCAACCCCGACGCCGATCCCCTCGAGCAACTGCTCGAGCAGGAGTCCACGCACGCCGGAAACTGA
>JBKPDN010000325.1:0-13205 GCA_046727875.1 Actinomycetota bacterium
TACTGGTCGTGCGTCAGAACGTGCTCCTGCAGGCCAATGGTGGCGAAGATCAGCCCGACCTCACCTCGGGGGATCATCCCGATGCCGATCAGGCGCTTGTCGCCGGGAGACCCCGTGGCACCGACGGCGGCGACGAGCTTCCCGACCACGGCCACCGCGAACAACGCCGACGCGATCGCAAGGACCTTGGGATCGAAGAACGATCCCACGTCGGCATCAATGCCGATCTGCAAGAAGAACACCGGGATGAACAGGTGACCGACGGGCGCCAAGTCTCGCGAGATGCGATCGGAGACGGTGCTGCGCGACAACGCCAACCCGGCGACGAACGCGCCGACGATCGGCGCGAGCTGCGCGGCGTCGGCGAGCTCGGCGAACGCGAGCGTGAACGCGAGCGCGAGGACCACGACCGTCCCGGCGGAGCGCGCGCTGCGATGGACGAACTGGAACAGCGGGGGCGCGAACCGCGAACCAACCAGCGTCGTGGCCACCAAGAAGAGGAGCGCGAGGGCAAAGATCCCGACGACGCTCAGCACCGACACCGAGCCCTCGGTCACGATGCGCACGACAACGGTGAGGATGACGAGGCCGAGGACGTCGTCGGCCACCGCGGCGCCGAGCACGGTTCGAGCTTCGACGGTCGCCAGCGCCCGCAGATCGCTGAACACGCGGGCCGTGATGCCGACACTCGTCGCCGCCAGCGCGGCGCCGAGGAACAACGAGATCTTCGGGTCGTAGCCGAACGCCTCCGCCACGCCGAAACCCGACGCCATCGGCACGACGACCCCGACGACGGCGACCGTCACCGACGCCTTCCCGACGGCGCCCAGCTCAGCGAGGTCCATCCCCATGCCGACCTGGAGCAAGAGGAGGATGACGCCGATCTCACCTAGCACGCGCAGGGTCTGCTCGGTGCCGACGAGGTCGAGCGTCGACGGCCCGATCGCGACGCCGGCGAGGATCTCGGCGACGACCGGCGGGAAGCCGACGCGCTCGGCGATCTCCGCCGCGACCTTCGCCGCGATCAGGACGATCAGGATGTCGAGGAGAATGTCTCCGACGGGCACGTGTGCGGCGCCTACTGCGCGTCGGCTCGAGGCTGCGCAGTCTGCATCAGATACCCGCGGGACCGGACCGTGCGTACCTCCACGCCGAGCGACGCGATGCGACGCCGCAGCCGGAGCATGTGCACGTCGAGCGCGTTGCGCGTCGGGGAGCCGTTCGGCCACGCCCGCCGCGCCAGCATGTCCCGCCCGACGACGGCGCCGAACCGGTCGACCAACGTGGCCGCGAGGGCGGCCTCGACCGGCGACAGGGCGACCCAACTCCCCCGGTACCGCAGAAGCCCGTCCCCGTCGATCTCGGGCGCGGTCTGCTCGGTCTCGGCTCGGGCAGCGAGGCTGGCGACGCGGGCCCGCACGTCGCGGTCGTCGGCCGGGAGCCGGATCCAGTCCTCGAGGCAGTCGGTCGATTCGGGCGGCGCCGACTCTCCGTTCAAGAGGAGCAGCCGGGGCGCTCCGCTCGCCCGCAGCTGCCCCAGGCGTGCGTCCTCCTCGGGCCAGCGCACGAGCACCACGTCCATCGCTCGAAGCTACGGGTGGTGTGTTTCGCGACTGTTACGCCGTGGTGAACGGTGTTTGTTGGCGCCGATCGCCAATGCGGCCAATACGCTGGGGCCGATGAGTCAGACGCTGTCCGAGAAGGTGTGGGAACGCCACGTGGTGCACCAGGCCGAGGGCGAGCCCGACCTGCTCTACGTGGACCTCCACCTCGTGCACGAGGTAACCTCGCCGCAGGCGTTCGACGGGCTGCGCCTCCACGGTCGCACCGTGCGGCGTCCCGACCTCACCGTGTCGACCATCGACCACAACAACCCGACGACGAGCCGCAACCGCCCCGTTGAGGACCCGATCTCGGCCAAGCAGATGGACGTCCTGGCCCGGAACTGCGCCGAGTTCGGCATCCGGCTGTACGGGATGGGCGATCCGGGTCGCGGCATCGTGCACGTCATCGGTCCCGAGCAGGGGCTCACCCAGCCCGGCCTCACGATCGTGTGCGGCGACAGCCACACGTCGACGCACGGAGCGTTCGGCGCGCTCGCGGTCGGGATCGGCACCAGCGAGGTCGAGCACGTGCTCGCGACACAGACGCTCCCGCAGGCGAAGCCGGGCACGATGGCGGTGACCGTCGACGGCTCCCTCGGCACCGGCGTCACCGCGAAGGACATCGTCCTGTCGATCATCGCCCGCATCGGCACCGGCGGCGGGATCGGCTCGATCATCGAGTACCGCGGCTCGGCGATCCGGTCGCTCTCCATGGAGGGACGATTGACGGTGTGCAACATGTCGATCGAGGCGGGCGCACGCGCCGGCATGGTCGCGCCCGACGACACGACGTACGCCTACCTCGAGGGTCGCCCGTTCGCACCCTCGGGCAAGGACTGGGAGCGCGCGCTCGACGACTGGCAGACGCTGCCGACCGACGCCGGCGCGGCCTTCGACAAGGAGGTCGTACTCGACGCGAGCGAGATCCGACCCTCGGTGAGCTGGGGCACGAACCCCAGCCAGACGGCGACGATCGACGACGTCGTGCCCGACCCCGACTCGTTCGCCGACCCCTCGCAGCGCGAGTCGGCCCGCCGCGCGCTCGGCTACATGGGCCTGAAGGCCGGGACGCCGCTGCGCGAGGTCGAGGTCGACACCGTGTTCATCGGATCGTGCACGAACTCGCGCGTCGAGGACCTCCGTGCCGCCGCCGACGTCGTGCGCGACCGGCGAGTGCACGACGGCCTGCGGGCGATGGTGGTCCCAGGATCGATGGCCGTGAAGGCCGCCGCCGAGGCCGAGGGCCTCGACCGCGTGTTCGTCGCAGCCGGGTTCGACTGGCGCGAGGAGGCGGGCTGCTCGATGTGCCTGGCGATGAACCCCGACAAGCTGTCGCAGGGCGAACGCTGCGCGTCGACGTCGAATCGCAACTTCGAGGGCCGCCAGGGCAAGGGCGGGCGCACACACCTCGTGTCCCCACCGGTGGCGGCGGCGACCGCGATCGCGGGCAGGTTCACGACGCCCGAGGACCTGGACTGACATGCAACCGGTGAGCGAGATCATCGCCCGCGCGGTTCCATTGGACCGCTCCGACGTCGACACGGACCAGATCATCCCGAGCGACTGGCTCAAGCGCGTCGAGCGCACGGGCTTCGGCGAGGGGCTGTTCGCCGAGTGGCGCGAGCGGTCCGACTTCGTCCTCAACCAGGACCGCTACCGCGACGCCCAGATCCTCGTCGCGGGGCCGAACTTCGGCACCGGCTCGTCCCGAGAGCACGCGGTGTGGGCGCTGGAGGACTACGGATTCCGGGCCGTCATCTCGTCCCGCTTCGCCGACATCTTCCGCAACAACTGCTTCAAGATCGGCCTCGTCCCCGTCGAGCTCCCGGAGGACGTCGTGACACGCATCATGCGCGCCGTGGAGGACGATCCCGCGGTCGAGATCGTGGTCGACGTGGTGGATCGCCGAGTGGCGGTGCCGGCCGTCGACCTCGACGAGCCCTTCGAGCTCGACGACCACACGCACCATCGCCTCGTGCACGGCCTCGACGACATCGGCCTGACGCTCCAGCGCGAGGCCGAGATCGCAGCGCACGAGGCAATCCGGCCCGCATGGGCGCCCACGGTGCCAACCGCCGGCTGACGTCCGCGCCACGGAAATCCGCGGGTCGGGCCGCGCGAGGCCCGATACTGGAAGACCGATGTCCATTCACCTCACGTGGATCCTGCCCGCCGCGCTGGGCGCGCTCGTCATCGCTGCCGTCGTCGCGTGGCGCGTGTCGGCACGCTGGCGGTTCCGGCGCCGCCTGCGTGCGGAGCGCCGCCGGCTCGCAGCCTTCGATCGGGCTGCGCGCATCCGCGCGGGGCAGAAGATCGCAGGTCTCGGCCTGAGGCGGCGGAACGCCCGCGTGCTGCTCGACCACCTCGCGGGCGAGGAGGACGAGAAGGTGCGGCTCGCGATCGCGCAGGCCGTCGACGCCCGCGCCGGGGACCGTTCCCGCCGCCGACGCGTGCGGAAGCTCCGAGCGTGGGCCGACGAGGAGCTCGCCGCGAACTACCAGCGCACGAGGCCGAGGCTCGAGCCGGCCCGGGGACCGCGCCGAATCTCGTGGCGGGCCCCGGCTGCGCCCTAGCCCGGCTTCACTCCCGAGAGCAGCGCGAGCTCACGCCACTTCCAGTAGCAGTCGACGTGCACGAAGCCGATGTCGCGCAACCACGCCAGTTGCGTCTGCACGGCGACGAGCTTGTTCGACGGGTCGTCCTCGTCGGGTGTCTTGCCGATCGCAGCCAGGAAGTCGACGTGGAGCTGCGGGGTGGCCGAGTCCACGTGCTCCAGGTTCATGAACCTTCCACCCGGCTCGAGCACGCCGAAGATCTCGCCGTACAGCGCCCGCTTGCGCGAGTCGACGCAGTGATGGATCGCGAAGCTCGAGACGACGAGGTCGAAGCGACCCATGGGCGGCAGAGGCTCGTCGAGATCGTGCTCGACGATCTCCACCCCGGTGTCGCCCGCGAACCGGTCGCGGGCGCGACCCAGCATCTCGACGGAGAAGTCCACGCCGACGCCCTCGACGCCCGGGTGCACGCTGCGCACCAAACCGAGCGTGTACCCGTCGCCGGTACCGAGGTCGAGGACACGCCGCGGCGCCACGGGGAGCAGCTCCATCAGCACCGCGAACCCCTCCATCCGGTGGGGAATGTCGTCGCGCTCGCGCAGGTACCGCTGCGCCCACGCCGACTCGCTCCACAAGTTGACGGGCCTGACCGAGTCGGCCCGGCTTGCGGGCGCGCTCACGGCCCGATCTCGATCTCGCGCTCCTCGCCTCGCTCGCGCAGACGCACGATCCGGTTGACGGCGTTCAGGTAGGCCCGGGCCGAGGCCTCGACCACATCGGTCGACACGCCGCGTCCGGACACCTTGAAGCCGTCCGCCTCCATCTGGACCACGACGTCGCCGAGCGCGTCGCCGCCGCCCGTCACCGCGTGCACCTGGAAGTCGGTGAGCCGCCCTTCGATGCCCGTGGCCGCGGCGATAGCCGCGATGGCGGCGTCGATCATCCCGTTACCGGATCCCTCGGCGTCGATCTTGCCGTCGACGTTCGCCACCACGACCTTGGCCGTCGGCGTCGACGACATGCCGCCCGACAGCGTCAGGTCGACGAGGTCGAACCGGTGCACGTACCCGGTCCCGAGCTCCTCGGCGACGATCGCCTCGATGTCGGCCTCGGTGATCTGCACCTTGCGGTCGGCGAGCTCCTTGAACCGCGTGAAGGCTGCGTTCAGCGCGTCGCCCTGGATCTTGATACCCATCTTCCCGAGCGAGTCGGCGAACGCGTGCCGGCCCGAGTGCTTGCCCAGGACGATCTGCGCCGCCTCTTGGCCCACCGCGTTCGCGTCCATGATCTCGTAGGTCTCAGGGTCCTCGAGCACGCCGTGTTGGTGGATGCCGGCCTCGTGCGCGAACGCGTTCCGCCCGACGACCGCCTTGTTGTACTGCACCGGGTAACCGGTGAGCCTCGAGACGACGCGCGACGTGCGCGCCAGCTCCTCGGTACGCACACCGACCTCGAGGTGGCCGAAGTAGTCGCCCCGCGTCTTGATCGCCATCACGACCTCCTCGAGCGCGGCGTTGCCAGCCCGCTCGCCGAGCCCGTTGATCGCACACTCGACCTGCCGGGCCCCGGCGCGCACGCCGGCCAGCGAGTTGGCCACGGCCAGGCCGAGATCGTTGTGGCAGTGCGTCGACACGACGTAGTCACCCTTGATCCGCTCGAGCACGTACGAGATGAGCTCGGCGAACTCCTCGGGCACGCCGAATCCCACGGTGTCGGGGATGTTGATCGTGGTCGCACCGTTGTCGACCGCGATCTGGCACACCTCACACATGAACTCGGGATCCGAGCGGCTGCCGTCCTCGGGCGAGAACTCGACGTCGTCGCAGTAGCCCTTCGCCCGGGCAACGCCCGCCGCGGCCTCCTCCTTGACCTGGTCCTCCGTCATGCGAAGCTTCTTCTTCATGTGGATCGGCGAGGTCGCGATGAAGACGTGCAGGCGCGGCCGCTCGGCATGGCGCACCGCATCCCACGCACGGTCGATGTCCTGGAAACCGGTGCGCGAGAGCCCGGCGATCGTCGACCCACGCACGCTCTTGGCGATGGCTTCGACGGCGTCGAAGTCGCCCTGGCTCGCGATGGGGAACCCCGCCTCGATGATGTCGGTGCCGAGGCGGGCGAGCTGCTCGGCGATCTCGAGCTTCTCGGCGACGTCCAGCGAGATGCCGGGCGACTGCTCGCCGTCCCGCAGTGTCGTGTCGAAGATCCGTACCTGGTCCACCATCTCGGTCTCCCGATCTGCATTCGGCCAACGAAAAACCTCCCCGGCCCGAAGGCACGAGGAGGCGTCCGCGAGCACCGAAAGGCGCTCGCAACTAGATAAGGAGCAGGCTCTGGGCGCGCAGTTCCTTGGTCATGATTTACTCATGGTCGCAGCAATTCGGGGGACGAGTCAACTTCTTTCGTATTCGTTCGCGCGTGCGAGACTCGGTTGTCGATAAGGAGGAGCGCCGTGGGGCGATTCCTGAAGCGGGTGTTCAAGCTGGGCTTGGTGGCGGGAGTGGCCTACGCCGCGTGGCGGTGGTTCGAGTCGCAGCGCTCGGAGTCCGACCTGACCTGGGAGGCGCAACCGGCGCCGTACCCACCGCAGCCTCGAACCGACAACCCGGCGCCGGCGGCGGCGCCGGTGACCGCGACCGAACCGGCCGCGGCGCAGGCGGCACCGACGAATAGCGGCGGTGCGTGGGTCGAGCCGACCGGCGGGACGTGTCCGGCCAGCCATCCCGTGAAGGCGAAGATGTCGAGCAAGATCTTCCACGTGGCCGGCGGTCTCAACTACGAGCGGACCCATCCCGACCGCTGCTACCGGGACCCCGCCGCCGCCGAGGCCGACGGTCTCCGCAAGTCGGCCCGCTGACATGCGTATCTGAACGACGCTGAGCGTCGCTGAGATACGCCCCCTTCTCTAATCCAGCTCGATCGCCTTGGCGTCGACGACGCCGCTCTCGGCGCGCAGTTGCTCGATGACCTCGGCCGGGACGGGCATCGACGTGGTCAGCGCCATGAGCGCGGCTTCGCCGGATGGGCTCTTGCCCACGCGCATGTCCTCGATGTTCACGTCGGCGGCGCCGAGGATCGAACCGACCCGTCCGATCATGCCCGGGACGTCCTCGTTGCGGACGACGACCATGTGGCTCGACGGCGGGACTTCGATGCTGTGGTCGTCGATGCCCACGATGCGGGGCTCGCCGCGCTGACCAGTGAGCGTGCCGGCGACCTGGACGGGCCGGCCGCCGATCCGGCCTCGGAGCGAGACGAGGTTCACGTAATCGCGTGTCGAGGACGTCTTCGTCTCCCGCACCTCGAGACCGCGCATCTGCGCGAGCTGCGGTGCGTTGACGAACGAAACCGGCTCGTCCACGACCGGCGCGAGCACTCCGCGTGTGATCGCCAGCGTCAGTACCCGGCAGTCGTAGTCGGCGATCTCGCCCTCGTACGTCACCTCGAGCGTGTCGACCACACCCCCGGCCAGCGCCGTGAACAACGTGCCGAGCCGCTCGGCGAGGGGTAGGAACGGCCGCACGGTCTCCGACGCCTCGCTCGCGGCCACGTTCACGGCATACGGCACGAACTCGCCGCGGAGCGCGAGCACGACCTGCTCGGCGATGGTCTGCCCCGCCTTGTCCTGCGCCTCCGCCGTGGACGCCCCGAGGTGGGGAGTCACGACCACATTGTCCAGCGCGAACAACGGCGACTCGGTCGTCGGCTCGTCGTCGAAAACGTCGAGCGCGGCGCCGGCGATCCGTTCCTCGCGCAGCGCTTCGCCGAGCGCCTGCTCGTCGACGATCCCACCCCGCGCCGTGTTCACGATCCGCAGCGTCGGCTTCGCCTTCGCCAGCACGTCGCGGCCGATCAGCCCCGTCGTCTCCGGCGTCTTCGGCAGGTGCACCGTGAGGAAGTCGGCCGTCGTGACGAGGTCCTCGAGCGTCGGCACCAGCTGCACGCCGAGCTGCCGGGCGCGCTCGTCGCTCACGTACGGGTCGTATGCCGCGAGCCGCATGCCGAACGAGTGCGCCCGCTGCGCGACGAGCACGCCGACCCGACCCAGCCCGACGACGCCGAGGGTCTTGCCGTACAGCTCGACGCCCTCCCAGCGGGGCCGGTCCCAGTTGCCGCCGCGCAGGTCGTGGTCGGCCTGCGGGATGTTGCGGGCCTGGGCCAGCAGCAGCGCGATCGTGTGCTCAGCGGCAGACAGGACGTTCGACTGCGGCGCGTTGACCACCATCACGCCGCGACGGGTCGCCGCCGCGACGTCGACGTTGTCGAGGCCGATGCCAGCGCGCCCGACAACGACGAGGTCGCGGGCGACCTCGAGCACATCCGCGCTGACCGGGGTTGCGCTTCGGACAATGATCGCCACGGCGCCCCTCACGGCCTCGAGCAGCTGGTCGGGGCCCATTTCGAGGCGCTCGTCGACCTCGAGGCCGGCTTCGCGCAGCGCCTCGACGCCCCGCGGGGCGATCTGCTCTGCGACGAGGACACGCGCGGCCACCTCTGGACCCTACCGGCGGCCTGTCAGAGCTCGGGGGCTTTTGGCGCCCGGTGTCATGCCGCGGCGGCGGCGGCTTGCCGACCGTCGCCGCAGGAGCTGGAGCCTGCGACGGCGACCATCAACCCAGGAGTTTGGCGATGCGCTGGAGACCCTCTTCGATGTCGTCGTCGGAGCATGCGAACGTCAGCCGCGCGTAGCCGGGTGTCCCGAACGCCTCCCCCGGCACGATGGCGACCTTCGCCTCGTCGAGCAGGACCGCCGCGAGCTCGAGGGTGCTGCACGGCGTCGTGCCGCCGATCTCGCGACCGAGCACGCCCTCGAACGACGGGAAGCAGTAGAAGGCGCCCTGCGGGACCATGCACGTGACGCCGGGGATGGCCGCCAGCAGCTGATGCATGCGCCTGCCCCGACGCGCGTACGCGGCCCGCATGGTGGCGACGGCCTCGAGGTCGCCGCTGAGGGCGGCGATCGCGGCCCGCTGCGAGACGTTGCCGACGTTCGAGGTGGAGTGCGACTGGAGATTGATCGCTGCCTGCATGACGTCGGGCGGCCCAACGATCCAGCCGACCCGCCAGCCCGTCATCGCGTACGTCTTGGCGACGCCGTTGAGGATCAGCGTTGTAGCCGCGAGGTCGGGTACCAGTCCCGGCATCGACGTGAAGCGGTGATCGTCGTAGGTGAAGTTCTCGTAGATCTCGTCGCTCAGCACCCAGACGCCGGTCTCGAGCGCCCAGCGCCCGATCGCCTCGACCTCCGAGGGTGGGTAGACCGCGCCACTCGGGTTGCCGGGCGACACGAAGAACATCGCCTTCGTCTGCGGCGTCCGCGCCGCTTCGAGCTGCTCGACGGTGACGCGGAACTGGCTCGTCTCGGCCGTCGGGACGACGACCGGCTTGCCGCCGGCGAGCGAGATCGCCTCGGGGTATGTCGTCCAGTACGGCGCCGGGAGCAGCACCTGGTCGCCGGGATCGATGATCGCCTGCAACGCCTCGTACACCGCGTGCTTGGCGCCGTTCGTGACGAGCACCTGCGACGCCTCGCAGGCGACTCCCGAGTCGCGACGGGTCTTCTCGGCGATGGCGGCGCGCAGCTCGGGCAGCCCCGCGGTCGGCGAGTAACGGTGGTTGCGCGGGTCGTGGGCGGCGTCGGCCGCGGCGGCGACGATGTGATCGGGCGTCGGGAAGTCGGGCTCGCCGGCGCCGAAGCCGATGACGTCTTCGCCGGACGCCTGGAGCGCCTTCGCCCGGGCGTCCACCGCCAGCGTCGCCGACTCGGTGATCTCGCCTGCTCGGCGCGAGACGCGCGTCATGCGACCCATGGTGGCACGCGTGCGCGCTCCCGATGGACGTTTTCGGTGCTCCACTAGCCTTGACCGCCGTGGTGCGGGCGGCTCGGCTCCTCCTCTCCTGTGTGTCGGCGTGCGCGCTGGTTGTCGTGGCGATCGGCGCGCCCCTTGCGGCCGGCGCGCCGCCCGGCCCCGCGCAGGCGTCACCAGACGAGGGCCAGGCCTGGATCCTCGTCGACGCCGATTCCGGCGTGGTACTCAACGGCAAGAACTTCCACCAGCCCCTGCCGCCTGACTCCGCCGGCAAGCTCATGACCGCGCTGACCGTCGTGCAGCGGATGCCCGTCGAGCCGCTCGACGCGACGAAGGCCAACCCGGTGCTGGTGAGCCCGCAGGCGACGGCTGTGCCCCGGCCCAAGCTCGGGATCTCGTCCGGTGGGGCGTGGGCCGTCCCGCCCCTGCTGAACGCACTGCTGATGAACTCGGCGAACGACGCCGCCTACGCGCTCGCCGAGACGGCATCGGGGTCGATCCAGGGATTCACCGGCGAGATGAACACGCAGGCCAAGCGGATAGGGATGCGCGACAGCACGTGGAACGACCCGCTCGGTGACGACGACAACGCGACCACGCCCAACACCGCCAGCGCCTGGGATCTCGCCGTCCTGGCACGCGCGGTGCTCGCCGACCGGCAACTGTCCGACACGAGCCGGGCTCACTCACGAGTGGTGAACGGCCCGGGACTGGGTCGCACGATCAACAACCAGAACGACTTCCTCGACCGCTACCAGGGCGCGGTCGGCCTCAAGCAGGGCGAGAGCATCAAAGCCGGCGGGGGTGTGCTCGTCGGCGCCGCGACCCGCGACAAACGCACGATGATCGTCGTCGTCATGGGCTCGCCCAACCCGATCCCGTTCGGGTCCGCGCAGCTGGATCAGGGCTTCTTCTCGAAGCCCGACGCGAAAGGCAAGGGCGGCACGGAGAAGTTGCCGCCGGTGCAGTCGAGCAGCGCCCAAGACCGCTTGGAGGCGCTCGTCAATCTGCCCTCGGTCCTGGGGCGTCCGACGCTCGTGCCCGGCATCTCCGGCGGGCAGGCCAACCCGACGCCTGCGCCTTCCCCGACGACCGCTCCGCGTCCACGGCCGAAGCACAAGGGTGGCGGAGGGGGCATCTTGACGCTCACCAACGTGCTGCTCTTCCTGCTCGTCGTCGCGCTCGCGGTGGTCGTCGTGCTCCGACGACGGGCGGTGATGGCGCAGCACGCGCGGCGTGTGACCAGCCGCCGCACGATCGCCGAAGCGCGGCGGCGCGGCACCATCGACGTCATCGAATCCGAGCACGAGGTCGGGCCCAGTCACGTGCGCGTGCTCGACCCCGAGGAGAGACGCGGACGAGGAACCCGAACGCGCTGACGCGCGAGTCGCCTTAGGCGACGGCGGTGTCAGCCGTCGCGAAGGCGTCGAGGTCGGCGAGACGGGCGTCGTTCGAGAACACCTCGATGATCGGCTCGTCGAGGCCGAGGCGCCGCTGCACGACGCGCACGAAGTTCTCCTGATTCCACAACATGAGTGTCACAGCCACGCCGGCTTCGCCGGCGCGTGCGGTGCGCCCCGACCGGTGCAGATAGGCCTTCTCGTCCTCGGCCGGGTCGTAATGGACGACCACGTCGACGGCGTCGACGTGGATGCCGCGTGCGGCAACGTCGGTCGCCACGAGCACGGCGAGCTTTCCGCGGCCGAAGTCGGCGAGGGCGCGCTCCCGGGCGCCTTGCCGGAGATCGCCGTGGATCGCACCGGCCCGTACACCTTCACGGCGCAGCTGGCTGACCAACCGGTCGGCCCCCCGCTTGGTGCGAACGAAGACGAGCGTCCTGTCGACGCCGCGGCCGATGGCGGCCGCGACCTTCACCTTGTCCATCTGGTGCACGTGCAGGAAGCGATGTTCCATCTCGTCGACCGTCGCCTCGGGCGATTCCACCTCGTGCCGGACGGGGTCGTGCATGTACCGGTGCACGAGCTGCCGGACCCCGCCGTCGAGCGTGGCGGAGAACAGCATCGTCTGGTGCTCCGATTCGATGCGGTGGAGCAGTTTCTGCACCTGGGGCATGAAGCCCAGGTCGGCCATGCGGTCCGCCTCGTCGACGACGAGCACCTCGACGGCGCGCAACGAGAGCTCGCGTCGCTCGAGGAGGTCGATGAGCCGGCCGGGCGTGCCGATCACGGCGTCGACGCCTTTGTGGAGGGCGCTGATCTGGCGCTCCATCGACGCGCCGCCGTAGACGGCCGAGACGCGCAGGCCTCGGACCTTGCCGAGGGGCGCGAGCACGTTCTTGACCTGGTTGGCCAGCTCGCGGGTGGGCGTGAGCACGAGCGCCCGCGGGGACTTCGGCTCCGCCCGCCCGATGCGCTCGAGCAGCGGCAACCCGAACGCGAGCGTCTTGCCCGAGCCGGTCTTGGCCTTGCCGCAGAGGTCGCGGCCGGCCAGGGCGTCGGGGATGGTCAGGGCCTGGATGGGAAAGGGTTCGGTGATGTCGTCGCGCGCGAGCGCGGCGACCAGATCGGCTGCAACGCCGAGGGTCTCGAACGTGGGTGACAAGGGGAAACTCGCTTTCCGTTGCGTTTTCGTTGGTGGCGCCCGCCGCATCCTGCGGCGGTGGGTCTCCTCGGACCCGTGCGCGAAAACGCGAACGGAAGCGATGAGGTGACCCGCGAGCCGTGGTTGATGTGCTCGCTGAGTGCATTGTACCAGGTCAGGCGGCGTTTCGGGCGCAGCCTCGACGCGACCGACAGTGATATCCGGGGAATGGGTGAGCGCCGCGAGGAGGCGGGTAGCGTCGGCGGGGACGGCGACAAGAAGGGCAGCCGAATGGAGTACGTGCCCGGTGAGGGCGAGGACGAGACGATCCTCGACGTCCTGGGTGAGCTCGAATCGCTCGGGTTCACCGGGCAGTTCATGCCCCGCGAGGGCGGACAGGTCGAGTGCCTCACGTGCCATCGGCTGTCCCCCGCCGACGACACCGTGTTCCGCCACCTCCGCCGGCTCGAGGGCGCGTCCGATCCCGCCGACATGCTGGCGGTGGTCGGGCTCGCGTGCCCGCATTGCGGCGCGCCCGGCACCGCGGTGCTCGGGTACGGGCCGGAGGCTTCCGCCGTCGACACCCAGGTGCTCGAGCTCCTCGAGGACTGCCGCCGGCGCCGAGCGGAGCACGAGGCGCGGTAGGTGGCGGTGTCGGTTCCCGACGCGGTCGTCGTCGGCGCCGGGCCGAACGGTCT
>JBKPDN010000326.1:0-3005 GCA_046727875.1 Actinomycetota bacterium
GCGGGCAACCGGTTGCCCGAGCGCGGCACCGTCTTCTTCTCGCTGGCCGACCGCGACAAGCCCGCCGGGCTCGTCGCCGCGCGCCGGCTCGCCGAGCTCGGCTTCGCGCTCGTCGCCACGGCCGGCACCGCCGACTTCCTGCGAGCGGAGGGCATTCCCGTCGACGCGATCGTGGGGAAGCTCGGCGAGAGCGACGCCTCGGGCATGGACGCGGTGGAGCTCATCTCGTCCGGCAAGGTCGATCTCGTGATCAACACGCCGCGGGGGCGGCCCGCCCGGCCCGGCGACGGCGATCACATCCGCCGGGCGGCGACCGCGCACCACGTTTCGTGCGTGACCACGGTCGCCGCCGCGCTGGCGGCCGCGTCCGGCCTGGCCGAGTGGAATGCGAGCGAGCCCCAGGTGCGGTCGTTGCAGGAGTACCACCACGACGGCCAGCTCCGGCTGGAGGTGTGATGGGGCGCCGCCGCCGCGCCGCGGTGGCCGTCGACGCTCGCGTCGAGCTGGGCCCTCTCGTCCTGCCGAACCCGATCGTGGCGGCCTCGGGCACGTTCGGGCACGGCGACGAGGTGGCTCGCCACTGCGACCCGTCGCGGCTCGGCGCCGTCACGACGAAGTCACTGGCCCCGTACGAGTGGCCGGGCAACGCGCCGCCGCGGCTCCACATGACCACGGCGGGGATGCTGAACGCGGTGGGCCTGCAAGGACCGGGCGTCGAGTACTGGGTGACGCACGACCTTCCCGCGCTCCGGGCACTCGGCGCACGCGTCATCGCGTCCGTCTGGGGCCGGACGACCGACGAGTTCGGCCGCGCCGGCAAGCTGCTCACGCCGGCGCGCGACGAGCTCGTCGCGGTCGAGGTCAACGTCAGCTGCCCCAATCTCGAGGATCGCTCGACGATGTTCGCCCACTCGGCCGACGCGACGGCTGAGGCGACCACCGCCGTCGTGGACGCCGATCTCGGGCTTCCGGTGTTCGTGAAGCTCTCGCCGAACGTCACCGATCTGCGCGAGATCGCAGCTGCCGCCGTCGAAGCCGGCGCCACCGGCCTGACGCTCGTCAACACGCTCCTCGGGCTCGTCGTCGACGCCGAAGCGCGCCGCCCTGCACTGGGCGCGGGGGGCGGGGGCTTGTCGGGCCCCGCGATCAAGCCCGTCGCGCTGCGCGCCGTGCACGACGTCGCGACCGCGTACCCGGACGTCCCGATCATCGGCACCGGCGGGGTCACCACCGGCGTCGACGCGGTCGAGATGATGCTCGCCGGCGCAAGCGCGGTGGGGGTGGGGACGGCCACGTTCCACGACCCGTGCGCGACGCGGCGCGTGCTCGACGAGCTCGTCGCCTGGTGCACGACCCATGGCGTGTCGCGCGTCGCCGACCTGATCGGCGCGCTCGAAGGTCCGGCGTGACCACCGACGCGCGCGACCGCCTCGCGCTCGCGCTCGACGTGGGCGGGCCGGCCGACGCCGAGGCGGTCGCGCGGCGCCTGGCGCCGTGGTTCGGGATCGCCAAGGTCGGCCTGGAGCTGTACGCCGAGGCCGGCCCCGTCATCCTCGAGCGGATGCGCGCGTTGGGGCTCGCTGTGTTCGCCGACCTGAAGTTCTACGACATCCCGACGACCGTCGAGCGCGCCGCCCGCGTGCTCGGCCGCCGCGGTGTGCAGTTCTTGAACTTCCCGGCTGCGGGCGGCGCCGCCATGCTCGAGGCCGGGGTCACCGGTTTGGCCGAAGGCGCTCGCGAAGGAGGGCATCCGCCGCCCGTCGCGCTGGCGGTGACGGTGCTGACCAGCGAATCCGACGTGTCGGCATTCGACGCGAGGCTCGACGCCGCCGCGAGCAGCGGCTGCGGCGGCGTCGTCTGCTCGGCGTACGAGATCGCCACCGTCAAGAGCCGCGCACCGCGCCTCACGACGATGGTGCCCGGCATCCGGCTGCCCGGCGCGCCCCGTCACGACCAGGCTCGAGTGGCGACTCCGGCCGACGCGATCGCGCGCGGCGCCGATTGGCTGGTCGTCGGGCGCGCGGTGACCGCGGCCGGCGATCCGGAGGCGGCCGCCGACACGATCACGCGCGAGGTTGCCGGCGCCCTTGCGCGTTGACCGGGTACGCGCTACATGGGCGCGTGCGCACCCGGTTGATCGCGCGAGGGCGCTGCCTATACTGACGCCGGTGTCGGGCTGTGCGGCGCTGCGGGGAAGTGGTCGCCCGCGACGGCCTGAGCAATCCGAGCCGTCGTCTGCTCGCCCGAGTTGGAGGTCGCTTCCCCGATGCCTCTCCCGCCGTCGCTGACCCCGGAGCAGCGCCAGGCTGCGCTCGAGAAGGCCGCCGTCGCCCGCCGGCAGCGGGCGGAGGTGAAGGAGAAGCTCAAGGCGAGCTCCCTCACCCTGGCGGAGCTGTTCGAGCAGGGGGACAGAGACGAGATTCTGGCGAAGCTGAAGGTCGTGAGCGTGCTGGAGTCCCTTCCGGGCGTGGGCAAGGTGCGGGCGCGGCGTCTCATGCAGGAGCTCGACATCAGCGAGAGCCGGCGGCTGCGCGGCCTCGGGCGCAACCAGCGCGAAGCGCTGCTGAAGCGCTTCGGCTGATCGGCGGGAGACGCTGGGCGTCCTGCTCGTCCTCGCCGGCCCGTCCGGGGTTGGCAAAGGGACGATCGTGCACAAGCTCCTCGAGCTGGAGCCGCGCCTCTGGTTCTCTGTCTCGGCGACCACGCGCCCGCGCCGCGAAGGTGAGACCGACGGCAAGGACTATCTGTTCCTCGATCGACGCGAGTTCGAGGGCATCCGCGACGAGGGCGGATTCCTGGAGTGGTTCGAGGTCTACGGCGACCTGTACGGGACGCCGCGGGGTCCGGTCGAGGAGCACCTCGCGACGGGCGACGACGTGCTGCTCGAGGTGGACGTCCAGGGCGCGCTCGCGGTGCGCGAGAAATACCCGGATGCGGTGCTCGTGTTTGTGAAGGCGCCGTCGCGGGAGGAGCAACGGCGCCGGCTGCTCGAGCGAGGACAGGAC
>JBKPDN010000327.1:0-8341 GCA_046727875.1 Actinomycetota bacterium
GCGCGATGCCCGTCGAGCGGCGCCACGACGCGAAAGGCCCCTACTACCAGTGGGGTGACCACGGGAAGAAGTACCGGTACACCCCCGGCGACAAGGACAGCCGGGAGAGGGCCAAGCGCGGCGCGACCCGACAGGGCCAGGCCGCGCACGCGCACGGCTACCGCGGCTGACTCGCTCCCGCGTCGTCGTGCGCCGCGACGCCGTGGCCTCGCTCTCCCGCCTCGAGCAAGCGCGCGATCTCGTCGACCTCCTGGCCGACGGAGTCGGCGAACCACTGGCCGCCGATCCGGTCGTACACCCAGCCCAGCGGTCCCCGTCCGAAGTCCATCTCCTCGACGTGATGGATGCGGGTGCCGCCTTCGACCTCGTCGATCTCGAACCAGGCGTGCAGATGCTGCGGCACGCCGTGCTCGAGCGTGACGTCGATCCGGTGCGGCGCCTCCCACCGGTAGCGGGTGACCACCGAGCCCGGGAACTTGCCGAGGAACCGGCCGTCCTCGCGGGCGATCATCCCGTCGGAGGTGTCGCCGAGCTTGGTGACCCACACCATCTTGGTGTCGGCCTTCGTGTACTGCGCGGGGTCGAGGACGAAGTCGAACGCCTCCTGCGGCGTGACCCCTCGTGCGATTGCGGTGCCTTCGCCTCGGATCACTGCCCCTCCTGGCGCCGTCGCAAGCTCCGGCTCTGAGTCTCTTGTCGCCCTCGCAAGCTCGGGCTCTGCGGTGGCAGTCAGCAAAGCCGCCGCCATCGCGGCCGAAGGTACCTCAGTCCCCCGTGTGCCGGTACAGCTCGGTCATCGCGATCAGTCGCGAGTCGGCGAGCCCGGCGGTACGGTCCTTCGACACCTCTTGGTACTTGGGGCTCGACGTCATCTCGATGAACGCGGCGCGGGACGGGTACTCGACGAGGATCACCGCGTCCCAGTCGTCGGCGTCTCCGCCGATCACGACGGAGTCGGCGCGCCCCTGCCACAGGATCCGGCCGCCGTTCTGCTCCAGCATCGAGCGGACACGATCGCCGTACCGCGCGTACGACTCGCGTCCGGTGCTTGCGGCGGAACCGTCGCCGGTGTCTCCGTGAGACCGCTCCGCGAACTTGAGCAGGTTCAGCATCACGACCGGCGTGTCGAGGTCGCTGTCGAGGAGCGCCTTGATCTGCTCCTTGGTCGGTCCGATCGGCATGGCGTTCCCCTTCTGATCGTGTGATCGCCCGCTACGCGGGGCGCTCGACCGCGAGACGGGGCTCGCGAGCGGCGGGCAGGTGGTCGTAGAGGTCGGCGACGAGGTCGGACCGCACGCTCCGGCAGCCGGGGTCGTCCCACAGGTTGCTGAACTGATGCGGATCCTCCTCGACGCGGTACAGCTCACCCTCGGTGCCGTCGTACGCAACCGAGCTGCGCGGGCCGCCGTCCGTCATGCCGAGTCGCTGCGCGGCGCGCTCGGGCAACATGGCGAAGAAGCCCTCGAGGCCGTTCGGCTCGCCGACGGTGCTCGGCTCGTACGCGGTGCATAGCCATCCGTCGCGGTAGATCGAGCGCATGTGCATCCCGTAGCCGGGGAACTGGCTGTCCCACTCACAGAGCACCCGCTCGCGGTCCGAGCCGCACGCCGTCGGGAGCGGCGCGCCCTGCATCCATTCGGTGGCGTCGACCCCGGCGATGTCGCAGAACGTCGGGGCGAGGTCGAGGTGCCCGACGGGCTCGGGGACCTCGGCCGGGTCGACGCCCGCGGACGGCGCCGGCCGCCACACGAACGGGACCCGCATCAGCGCGTCGACGTGGAACGGGCCCTTGAACAGGAGTCCGTAGTCGCCCTGGAGCTCGCCGTGGTCGGCGGTGAAGAAGACGTCGGTGTCGTTGGTCCAGCCCCGACGCTCGACGGCGTCGAGCACACGGCCGCACGCCTCGTCGATGAGCTCGTTCATCACGTGCGTCAGCGCGTTGACCTCGCGCAGCTGGTCGTCCTCGAGCGTGGAGGGAACGAAGCGGGCAGGGCCGCCCTCGACGTTGTGCCACGTGCCCTCGTAGAACCCGAGCCAGTGCGCCGGCTTCTGCGCCAGCACGTCGCGGATCTCGTCGGGCGAGTCGGGCCGGCCGGGCGGCAGGTCGAGGTCCTGCCACGGCACACGCTTGCGCTCGGCGGCGGGCGGGTCCCACGGATGGTGCGGATCCGGGAAGCTCATCCAGACGAACCAGTCGTCGCCGTCGTCGAGCGAGTCGAGGAAGGCGATCGTGCGATCGGCGACCCAGTCGGTGTGGTACAGGTCGCGCGGGATCGGGTTGATCGTCGTCTCGGGTGCGCCCGTCTCACCGCCGCCCTCGGCCTGCAAGAGCGCGGCGAAACCGTCGATCTGGTCCGGGTGGTTCTCGAGCAGCCAGGTCCCGTAGTGCTGGAATCCCTGGCCCGCGATCGTCGGCGCGTGCATCGCGAGCTCGGTGTGCTCGAAGCCGCGCAGCGGGCCGGTCGAGCCTTCGTGCGCCATCGCGTTCTCGGGGTACGTGCGCATCAGGTCGAAGCCGGGATCGAAGTGGGCCTTTCCGAGCAGCGCGGTGCGGTAGCCGGCGTGCTCCGCGAGGTAGGCCGCGACACTCCGCGCGTCCTGCGGCAGCGGGACGCCGTTGGCGAACACGCCGTGCGTGCGCACGTACTGGCCCGTCAGCATCGTTGAGCGGGCCGGCATGCACACGGTGTTCTGGTTGTACGCGCGCCTGTAGTTGATCCCGTCGGCGGCGAGGCGGTCGACGACCGGCGTGTGCGCGATCGTGTTGCCGTTGCAGCCCAGGGCGTCGTACCGCTGCTGGTCGGTGGTGATGAACAGGATCTTGCGACCCATGAGGCTCCTCCTAGTCAGGCGGCGCGGTTGCGTGCGCGCGCCAGCGTTCGTTCACACGCTCGCAGCTCAGCGAGCAGCTGCTTCCGGGTCGACGGCGTGGCGACTCCGAGGAGCGCCACCCGCAACGCGTAGTCGGCCTCGGCACGAAGCCCGGTCGCGTTCGTCTCCCCTGCCGCCCAGCGGCGGATCACGCCGTTGACAGCCAGCGTGACGTGCCGGGCGAGGGCGTGCGCGTCGAGGTCGTCGCGCAGCAGGCGGCGATCGATCGCGTCGCGAATCGAGGCTTCGTAGAGCGCGATCAAACCGCGTCGGATCGGCAGCCCCCGGGTCCCCGCGGCCGGCTCGTGCACGGCTTGGACGATCGCCCGGTAGAGGGCGGGACGGCCCACGAAGTGATCGACGATGCTGGTGACCAGGGCTCGGGCCCGTGCGAGGGGGTCACCGGCCTCGACCGCCGCCAGCTGCGTACCCAAGTCGTCGAACCCGGACTGCAACAGCGCGACGAGGACGTCTTCCTTCACGCCGATGAGGTTGTAGACGGTGGCGTAGCTCACATCCGCGGCGTCGGACAGCCGCCGCATCGTCAGGCCCTCCAGGCCGTCGGCCTCGACCAGGCGGGCGGCGGCGTCGAGGATCTGGCGCCGGCGCCGCTCCTTCCCCACCTCGCGCTTGCCCTGCTCCGCCAAACTCATATCAGAGTATAAGTTTGGACCTCGGCGTCCCCGAGCGCAAGGGGACGTTTCCGTCGGGGGCATAGGCTCCGCGCGGCCCGAGGGGGGCCTGACGACGATGGCAACGGCGACGCTCGACTGGCTTGGTTGCGCGACCTTCCGTCTGACGGTCGACGACCTCGTCGTCTTCCTCGACGCGTACATCGACCGAGTCCCGTCGGCGCCGCCCGTCGGCCTCACAACCGCCGAGGTCCAGCGGGCGGACTGGATCGTCGTCGGCCACTCGCACTTCGACCATCTCTGGGGAGCAGAGACGATCGCCCGCAACACCGGGGCGACGGTCCTCGGATCGCACGAGACCGTGCGCGTCATGGAGCAACACGGCGTGCCGGCCGAGCAGCTCCTCCCGGTCGGCGGCGGCGAGCGGGTCCGCCTCGGTCCGGACGTGACGGTCACGGCGTTTCCGAGTCAGCACTCCTGCGTCTGGTCGCAGACGAAGATGACAGACGCCGACGAGGTGTGCGTCGGCGACCTCGGGCTCACCTACCAGGAGCAGCAGGCGCGCTTCGCGGCGCTGGCCGAGTGGTTCGGGACGCTCGACCAGTCGGTCCGCGACCACCTCGCCGCGAGCTACCAGGGCGTCCGAGGCGACGGCGGCGCGTTCGTGTACCTGTTCGAAACGCCCGCGGGCTCGCTCTTCTACCAGGACACGTCCGGGCACTGGTCCGGCATCCTGCGTGACCTCCGACCCGACGTCGCGATCCTCGCCGCCGCCGGCCGTGGCAACGTCGACGGCGAGCCGGTGCAGGGCTCGCTGGCCGGGTTCGTCGCGCGGCAGGCCGACATGCTGCGCCCGCGGCGCGTCGTCCTGAGCCACCACGACGACTGGCTGCCGGGCTTCTCGACCGCGATCGACACGAAGCCCATTCGCGACGAGCTCGCGCGTCAGTGTCCGAACGCGGAGCTCGCCGAGATGGGGTACCTCGAGGGCTACCGGCTGTTCGACGCCCGGTAACCCACGAGCCCGATCGGACCGCGTACCCGGTCGGGTCGGCGCTGCTGTCGGAACGCCAGCCGGCCGGCCCGGATCGCCGCCTGCCCGGCGCGGATCGTCTCCGCCAACTCGTCGCCCACCCGCGACAGCACGCGGTCGAGGTCCCCGACCGCGGCATCGAAGCGCCCCCCGGCCGACTCGAGCACGTCCCGGTAGGTCTCGCCGAGGCCCGGGCGCAGCGAGACCACGTTGGCATGGCAGGGATGCAGCCTGGTCACGAGCCACCTCCAGGCGATCGGATACTCCACGGTATCGCTCCGCTATGCTGACGCCGGCGTCAGGTGGAGGGCGGGCCGGTCGAGCTGGGAGGGACATCCATGTCCGAGACGCAAGCGGTGCCCGAAACGCCCGAGATGCCCGAAGGACAGTTCGACCTGGACCCCGCCGACCCGCAGTCGATCTACAACATGCTGCGCGAGCACTCGCCGATCCTACGCACGGAGCAAGGCGGGACGATGATCGCCCGCCACGAGGACGTCGAGTTCGCGCTGCGGCACGCCGAGCTGTTCTCGTCCGACATGGACGCGATCTCGATCGGCAACGTGCGTCCGCTGATTCCGCTGCAGGTCAACCCGCCCGAGCACGTGAAGTACCGGCGGCTACTCGACCCCCTCTTCGCGCCGAGGCAGGTCGCGCTGCTCGAGAACGACGTCCGCAAGCTCAGCAATCAGCTGATCGACGACTTCATCGACACCGGCGAGTGCGAATTCAACAGCGCGTTCGCGATCCCGCTGCCGTGCACGGTGTTCCTCCGGCTTCTCGGGCTCCCACTCGAGGATCTCGATCTCTTCCTAGGGTTCAAGGACAACATCATTCGCCCCGACACCAAGGACCAGAAGGAGTTCGAGCGGATCCAGGCCGAGACCGGTCAGCAGATCTACGCATACTTCGACAAGGTCCTCGACGAGCGCGAGGCACAGCCGCGCGACGACCTGCTGAGCGGGTTCCTCGAGGCCGACGTGGAGGGGCATCGCCTGGCCCGCGAAGACATCCTCGACATCTGCTACTTGTTCCTGCTCGCCGGACTCGACACGGTCACCGCCTCGGTGGGCTGCATGGTGTCGTACCTCGCGCAACACCCAGAGCAGCGGCAACGTCTCGTCGACGACCCGTCACAGATCCCGGGCGCGGTCGAGGAGCTGCTGCGATGGGAGACCCCGGTGCCGGGCGTGCCACGGGTGGTGACCGAGGACGTCGAGCTCTGCGGCGAGCAGCTCGAAGCCGGCGAGCGGGTGACGGTCCTACTCGGATCGGCGAACATCGACGAGCGCGGGTTCCCCGAGCCCGATGACGTCGATTTCGAGCGCCCCGCCAACCGCCACCTCGCATTCGGCGGCGGCGTACACCGGTGCCTCGGCTCGCACCTCGCCCGACTCGAGTTGCGCGTCGCGCTCGAGCAGCTCCACGAGCGCATCCCCGACTACGCGATCAAGCCCGGCGAAGAACCGAAGTACACGATGGGAATCCGGGCGGTCGACTACCTGCCGCTGGTGTTCACGAGGCCGTCTCGGTGATGAAGGTTCGCGTCGATTCCGACCTGTGCGTCGGGCACGGTCGCTGCTACGCGCTCGCGCCGGAGGTCTTCGACGCCGACGACCGCGGCCACTGCCTCATCGAGATCGAGGACGTGCCGCCCGATCTCGAGGAGAAGGCGCGTGTCGGCGAGCAGAACTGCCCCGAGCACGCGATCTCCATCGAGGAGTGATGCGTATCTGACCCGGAATAGTTCCGGGCGAGGTACGCATCGGGCTGCTGGCGTTAGCCTGACGGCATGACGACGGACGCAGCCGCGATCCCGATCACGGGCGACCCCGAGGCCGACCAGCTGCTCGTCGACAACCCGCTGGCGCTGCTCATCGGGATGCTGCTCGACCAGCAGGTCCCAATGGGGTGGGCGTTCCGGGGCCCGTTCACGTTGCAGCAGCGCCTCGGCGGCGCGCTCGACGCCGAGACAATCGCAGCGATGGGCCCCGACAAGATCGAGGCGATCTTCCGCGACAAGCCGGCGATGCACCGGTACCCCGGCTCGATGGGCCAGCGCACCCACGCGCTGTGCGCGTACGTCGTCGAGCACTACGGCGGCGACGCCGCCGCGATCTGGCGCGATGCACCGTCGGGTGAGGAGATCTATCGCCGCCTGCGGGAGCTGCCCGGCTACGGCGAGGAGAAGTCCAAGATCTTCCTCGCCATCCTGGGCAAGCGCTTGGGTCAGGCCGCGCCCGGCTGGGAGGAGGCGGCCGCACCGTTCTCGGACGCGACGCCGCGGTCGGTCGCCGACGTCGGCTCGCCCGAGTCGCTGGCGCGCGTGCGCGAGTTCAAGCGCGCCCGGAAGGCGGAGAAGAAGGGGAAGGCGGACTGACCCGGCGGCGACCCGGCCGCATCAGGACCAGCCAGAGCACGAGCCCTCCGACCGAGGTCACCGCGATCACGAGCATTGACGCGTCGAACCCGTCGACCGTGCCGACCTGCGCGCCGGAGATGAACGCCTGCCGTTCTGCACCCCGAAGCTGATCGGCTTGGGCGCTGATCGCGCTGGGCGAGCCCGTGAGCGCCCGGTCGAGATGCTCTTCCTCCACGTGACGGACGCCCGCCGCGTCGAGCTGCCGGTTCATCTCGGTCAGACCGATGCTGGTGAACGCGAGACTGCCCACCGCCACCACGAGCGCCGCGCCGATGTAACGGAAGATGTTGATGATCCCGGACGCCTCGCCGCATTCCTCGGGTGGGACGGCCTGAAGACCCGCCGCCGACGGCGTCGAGAACGTCATGCCGACACCGAGGCCGGCGACGAGCGTCGGTAGCCACAGCCCGCTGTACGTCGTCGAGACCTCCGTGAGGTAGAGCAAGAAGCAGCCCACCGCTTGGAGCGCGAGGCCGATGGCGACGGGTAGGCGGGCGCCGATCCGGTCGGCGAGCCGGCCCGATACGAGCGACGCGGCGAAGACGCCGAGGCCGAACGGCAGCAGCGCCATGCCGGCGAGGAGCGCGGAGTAGTCGAGCAGCACCGACGACTGCGCGTAGAGGTTGAAGAAGTAGAGCAACCCGATCAAGGCGACCGCGTTGACGAACGTGCCGAAGTTCGCGCCGGTGAAGATCCTGTTGCGCAGCAGACGGAGGTGGACCAGCGGCGCCTTCACGCGCAGCTCGACGAGCACGAACGCCGTGAGCGTGACGGCCGCGACGCCGAGGAGCCCCAGGATGGAAGGCGAGGTCCAGCCCCAACGGCTGCCCTGCTGAAGCGCCATGATGGCGGTGAAGAGCCCGACCGCGAGCAGCACGATGCCCGGCGCGTCGAAGCGCACGCCCCGCTTGCCGCTGGACAGCCCGCGCAGCATCGGACCCGCGAGAAGGAGCGCGATCACCGTCACGGGCACGTTGCTCCACCACACCCACCGCCAGCTGATGGCATCGGTGAAGAAGCCGCCGATGAGCGGCCCGAGCGCGAACGCGATCCCGCCGACCGCGCCCCAGATGCCGAGCACCAGGCCCTGCTTCTCCTTCGGGAACGCGTCATGCAGGATCGCCATCGTGGCCGGCATCAGGATCGCCGCGCCGGTGCCCTGGAGGGCGCGCCCGCCGATCAGCTGGACCGCCGAGCCCGAGCTCGCCACGACGACCGCGGCCAGCGTGTAGAGCACCATCCCCATGACGAAGACGCGCTTGCGACCGAGCACGTCGCCGAGCTGTCCGCCCAGCACCACGAAGGCGGCCACTGCGAGCAGGTAGGCGTTGAGCGCCCACGCGAGCGTGCTCGACGAGATCGTGAGGTCGTCAGCGATGGCGC
>JBKPDN010000328.1:0-2696 GCA_046727875.1 Actinomycetota bacterium
GCCGACGACGACGGGCCGTGCTTGGACGATGCCGTCCAGCACCGGCGACGACCACGCCGGAGACTCGGGCGCGACTGCGGCCGACGACGGCTCGGATTCCCGGGCCGCCGAGTGCGCGGAGGCACTTACTTGGCAATCCGACGGCGGCGCCCCCGGCTCCTTCACCGGCTGGCACGCGACGAGCACCGCGGCCCCGATGGCGGCGAGCAACCCGACTGCAGGCCCCTTGCGCTTCACGCGATCCCCCAACCCGACGCACGAATCGGGTGAGCCTAGTCAAACCCGGTCGCAAAGGCGCGATTCTGACGCTCATCGTGTCCGCCGACGCGGTGGGATTCCCAGGGGAATTCAGGGGCACCGCCGGTAGCCTGTCCCTGATGTCCGACTTCCTCGCCGCGCTCGGTAATCGCGTCCTGGTCTTCGACGGCGCGTTCGGGACATGGGTCCAGGACCAGGATCTCGGCCCCGACGACTTCGGCGGCCCGGCGCTCGAGGGCTGCAACGAGCACGTCGTGCTCACGCGGCCCGACCTGATCGCCGAGATGCACCGCGAGTTCTTCGACGTGGGCGTCGACGCGGTCGAGACCGCGACGTTCGGGTCGTTCCCCGTCGTCCTCACCGAGTATGGCATCCCCGAGAAGACCTTCGAGCTCAACGAGGCCGCCGCCCGCATCGCCAAGGAGGTCGCCTCCGGGTTCGCGACGCCGGACCGCCCCCGGTGGGTGGTCGGCTCGATCGGCCCGGGCACCAAACTCCCCTCGCTCGGCGCCATCGGCTTCGCGGAGCTGCGCGACGGGTACCAGACGCAGGTCGAGGGCCTACTCGCCGGTGGTGTCGACGTGCTGCTCGTCGAGACCGTGTACGACCTGCTCCAGGGCAAGGCGGCCGTCGTCGCCGCCCGGCGCGCCATGGCGAAGGCCGGTCGCGAGGTGCCGCTGATGGTGCAGGTGACGGTGGAGCTGACGGGCCGGATGCTGGTCGGCACCGAGATCGGCGCCGCGCTCACCGCGCTCGAGGCGCTCAAGCCCGACGTGATCGGGTTGAACTGCGCCACCGGGCCCGGCGAGATGACGGAGCACCTCCGGCACCTGTCGCAACACGCGCGCACGTTCCTCTCGGCGCTGCCGAACGCGGGGCTGCCATCGGTGGTCGAGGGGCGCACGCACTACGACCTCACGCCCGACGAGCTCGCCGAGGCACACGACCGGTTCACGAGCGAGCTCGGCGTCAACATCGTCGGCGGCTGCTGCGGCACGACGCCCGAGCACCTGCGCCGGGTCGTGGAGACCATCGGGAACCGCGCCCCCCTCGAGCGCCACCCGGTGCACGAGCCCGGGTGCGCGTCGATCTACAGCCACGTGCCGTTCCACCAGGAGACGTCGTTCCTCGTCGTGGGCGAGCGCACCAACACGAACGGCTCGAAGAAGTTCCGCGAGTCGATGCTCGAGGAGGACTGGGAGACCTGCGTGCAGATGGCGCGCGAGCAGGTCAAGGAGGGCTCGCACGTGCTCGATGTCTGCGTCGACTACGTCGGGCGCGACGGCACGGCCGACATGGACGAGATCGCGTCGCGCTTCGCCACTCAGGCGTCGATTCCGCTCGTGTTCGACTCGACCGAGCCGCAGGTCATGGAGGCCGGCCTCCAGCACTTCGGGGGCAAGGCGATCCTCAACTCGGCGAACCTCGAGGACGGCGACGGCGAAGGCGCGCGCCTCGACCGGGTGTTCCGGCTCGCTCGCGAGTACGGCGCCGCCGTCGTCTGCATGACGATCGACGAGGAGGGCCAGGCCCGCACGACGGACTGGAAGTTCCGCATCGCCAAGCGGATCTACGAGATGGCGACCGAGCGGTACGGCATCGAGCCCACCGACCTGATCTTCGACTGTCTCACGTTCCCGCTGTCGACCGGCCAGGACGACCTCCGGCGCGACGCGATCGAGACCATGGATGCGATCAAGCGCGTGAAGGCAGAACTGCCGGGCGCGTCCACGATCCTCGGCGTCTCGAACGTGAGCTTCGGCCTCAAGCCCGCCGCCCGGCACGTGCTCAACAGCGTGTTCCTGCACGAGTGCGTCGAGACTGGGCTGGACGCCGCCATCGTCCACGCCGCCCGCATCATGCCGATGCACAAGATCGACCAGCGGATCCAGGACGTCGCGCTCGATCTCGTCTACGACCGCCGCCGCGACGACTACGACCCGCTGACCGAGTTCATGGCGCTGTTCGAGGGCGTCGAGGCGAGCGCGGTCGAGCAGGAGGACCGGTCGGGGTGGCCGGTCGAAGAGCGCCTCAAGCACCGCATCATCGACGGCGACCGGGTCGGCATCGAGAGCGATCTCGACGAGTCGCTCACCACTCGCCCGGCGTTGTCGGTCATCAACGACGTGCTGCTCGACGGCATGAAGGTCGTCGGCGACCTTTTCGCGTCGGGCGACATGCAGCTGCCGTTCGTGCTCCAGAGCGCGGAGACGATGAAGACCGCCGTCGCGTTCCTCGAGCCCCACATGGAGAAGGCGGACAGCGGTGGGAAGGGTCGGGTCGTGATCGGCACCGTGAAGGGCGACGTGCACGACATCGGCAAGAACCTCGTCGACATCATCCTCACGAACAACGGCTACGAGGTCGTCAACCTCGGGACCAAGGTGCCGCTCACGGAGTTCGTCGACAAGGCGACCGAGGTCGACGCCGACGCCATC
>JBKPDN010000329.1:0-5310 GCA_046727875.1 Actinomycetota bacterium
GTGCACGCGATTGATCGCGGGGAGGAACGCGGGCTCGGAGCCGAGGGCCTCGCCGAGCAGCACGCACGCGGCCCGCACCTGCAGCTCCGGGCCTCGCAGGCTGTCCACGTACACCCGCAGCCAGATCAGTAGCGCGGGGAGCCCCTGACGGTGCTCGAGCGCAGGCTCGAACAGCCGGCTGCGGAAGCGCTCGACGAGATAGTCGGCCAGGGCGAGGAGGAGCCCCTCCTTCGACCCGAACAGGTACGTCGGCAGACCCCGGCTGCATCCCGCCGCGGCGGCGATGTCGCCGAGGCTGGCGCGAGCAGTACCCCGGGTCGCCACCAGCGTGGCCGCCGCTTCGAGCAGGCGCTCCTCGGATGCGGCCCGACGTTCCGCCTGCGTGCGGCGCGACCGCGCTCGACGCTTTCGCGTGCCCGCCGGATCGGTCAGTGCCGGCACGTGCCCCCCGATCTGCCCACCACCAGTTCCTGACTCGGCGTTCAGCATATGCTGACCGGCCGACCGAGAACAGCCTCCGTTGGTCGGGCGTCAGCCGGTGAAGCGGGGCGCGACGGCGACGGGCTCCCGTGGCGGTGGAGGAGGAGGCGGTGGCGGAACACACGCGCCCGGGCCGATGCGGGCGACCTGGTCAGCCCGGAACTCTGTGAACCAGAGGTTGCTGTCGCACCCGGCGGCGATCTCGGCCGGGCGTCCGTCGGCGGTGATGCCGTCGGAGAATTCCGTGACCGCGCCCACCACTCGTCTCCGCATTGGGCACAGTCTGGCAAGCTGGCGACATTCCTGGAAGGAGAGCCAGGTGGAGACGCGGAAGCTCGGTTCGCTCGAAGTCACGCTGGTCGGCTTGGGCTGCAACAACTTCGGCATGCGCGCCGACGAGGATCAGAGCACCCGGGTCGTGCAGGCCGCGCTCGACGCGGGGATCAACTTCTTCGACACCGCCGACGTCTACGGCGGGACACGCTCGGAGCAGTACCTCGGCCGAGCGCTCGGTAAGCGACGCGACGACGTGATCGTTGCCACCAAGTTCGTCGCCCCGATCGACGACGACCCCAGCCACGCCGGCGCGAGCGCCCGCTGGGTCGCCGAGGCGGTGGAAGGCAGCTTGCGGCGGCTGGGGACCGACCGCATCGACCTGTACCAGCAGCACGGGCCGGACCCGAACGTCCCGATCGAGGAGACGCTCGAGGCCCTCGACGCGCTCGTGCGAGCCGGCAAGGTGCGCGAGATCGGCAACTCGAACTTCTCGGGCGAGCAGATCGACGAGGCGGACGGCACGTCCGAGCACGACGGTCTGGCGCGGTTCGTGAGCGCGCAGAACCACTTCAACCTGCTCCATCGCGAGCCGCTGCGCGACGTGGTTCCCGCGTGCGTGCGCCATGGCCTCGGCGTGCTGCCGTACTTCCCGCTCGCGAGCGGTCTGCTCACTGGGAAGTACCGACGAGGCGCGCCCGCGCCCGATGGGACTCGATTGTCGATGCTTCCCCAAGAGCGCGCCGCTCGCGTCATGTCCGACGAGAACTTCGATGCCGTCGATCGGCTGGCCGCGTTCGCCGGCGCGCGCGACCACACGATCCTCGAGCTTGCGTTCGCGTGGCTGGCGGCGCAGCCCGCAATGACGTCGATCATCGCCGGCGCCACGAAGCCCGAGCAGGTCGCGGCCAACGTCGCGGCGGTGGCGTGGAAGCTGTCGGACGACGACCTCGCCGAGCTCGAGGGAATCCTCAGCTCGCCGGGCGAGCGCTGACCTCGTTGGCGGAGGCGCTCGTCGACGTCGGGGGCGGTGTCCGCCTCCACTACCGGCGGATCGGGCAGGGCGAGCCGCTGCTCCTCGCGATGGGGACGGCGGCGTCGCTCGGGATGTGGATGCCCGTGGAAGCCGCGCTCTCCGAGCGCTACGACGTCGTCAGCTACGACTACCCGGGGTTGGGCGACTCCGACCGCGGCGACCGCCCGATGACGGCAGCGAATCTCGCCGAGGACACGCACGCGCTCCTCGACGCGCTCTCGATCCCGCGCGCGCACGTGGTCGGCTGGTCAATGGGCAGCGCGGTCGCGCAAGAGCTCGCGCTCGGCTACCCGGACCAGGTCGCGAGCCTCGTCCTGTACGGGACGTGGGCTCGCCGCGACGGGTTCTCGAACGCGCTCATGACTGCGCTGAAGCACCCCTGGGACACCGGCGACCTCGAGACGGCGCTCGTGACCCTCGGCGTCGTGTACTCGCCCGAGTTCCTGGAAGCCCCGGAGTTCGAGAAGTTCGTGGCGTGGACGACGCCCCTCGCGCCGGCGACGCCCGAGCAGATCAGGACCGTCGCCGAGCAGTGGGACGCCAACCTCGGCTTCGACAGCCTCGACCGGGTCGCGGCCATCACCGCGCCCACGCTCGTGCTGACGGGCGAGCACGACATCGTCACGCCGCCGCGCCACGGACGCGCTGTCGCCGACCGCATTCCCGACGCCACGTTCGAGTTGATGACCGGGGTCGGCGCCAGTCACGGCCTGATCTTCGAGCGCACGGACGACTTCCTGCGCACGGTGCTGACCTTCCTCGAGCAGCACCCGCTCCCGCGCGCCTGAGCCGCGTCAGTCGATCTCGTCGCCGACGTCCTCGCCCTCTTCGGAGCGGTGTTCCTCCATGAGGTCGAGCTCGAGAGCCTCGCGGCGCGTCTGGCGGTCGGGGTTGCGCTCGGCGGCCTCTTCTTCGAGCTCCTCGGCCTCGGCGTCGCTCAGGTGCTCGTGCTCGTCGGGCTCGTGCTCGTCCGGTTCGTGCTCGTCCGGCTCGTGCTCATCGGGCCCGCGCTCCGTCATCGCCGAGTACCTACCCGAGCTCGGGGCTCACCAGCCCGACGAACGAGACCATCTCGCCCGGGTAGCCGCCGAGGTTGTGGGTGAGGCCCAGCGTGCGGTCGGTCGTGATCTGGCGCTCCTCAGGCGCCTGGTGACGCAGCTGGAGCCAGGCCTCGAACATCATGCGCAGGCCTGACGCGCCGACCGGGTGGCCGAAGCTTTTGAGCCCACCGTCGGGGTTCACCGGCAGCTCGCCGTGCAAGTCGAACGTCCCGGCGAGGACCTCTTTCCACGCCGTCCCGCGCTCGGCGAAGCCGAGGTCCTCCATGATGAGCAGCTCGGCCGGCGTGAAGCAGTCGTGAACCTCGGCCATGGCGACCTCGTGGCGTGGGTCGTTCACGCCCGCCTGTGCGTACGCGTCGGCGGCGGCGGCCTCGATCTCGGGGAACCACGTGTAGTCATACTCGGGATCGGCGTTGCCGCTGCAGTTGCCGGCCACGAACGACAGCGCCTTGATGTACAGCGGTGAGTCGGTGTACTTGTGCGCGTCCTCTGCCCGCACGACGACCGCAGCCGCGCTCCCATCGGCGACCCCGGAGCAGTCGTACACCCGGAGATCACCGGCCATCAGGGGCGAGGCGCAGATCGTCTCGGTGCTCACCTCACGGCGGAACTGCGCACGCGGGTTGCGGGCGCCGTTGTAGTGGTTCTTCGACGAGATGTGGGCGAGAACCTCGCGCATCTCCTCCTCGTCGACGCCGTACTTCTTCGCGTAGGCGGGCACGCACATCGCGAACATCGCGGCGGCGGTGAGGGTGCGGTTGGTGCCGTCGGTGGGTGTCTTGCCCGCGCCGACGAGGCCCTGGTAGCCGCTGTCCTTCACCTTCTCGACGCCGATCGCCATCGCGCTGTCGTACGCGCCGCTGGCCACGGCGTACGCAGCGCCGCGCAGGGCCTCGGACCCGGTGGCGCAGAAGTTCTCGACCCTGCTGACGGGCTTGTTCTGGAGCTGGAGGGGGCGCGCCAGCGCCATACCCGACATCCCCGACATCGCGGTCCCGAGCCAGTACGCGTCGACGTCGTCCTTGGTCACCCCGGCCGAGGCGAACGCCTCCTCGGACGCGTCGACGAGGAGGTCGTCGGCGCCCTTGTCCCAGTGCTCGCCGAAGCGGGTGCAGCCCATCCCGACGATCGCAACCTGGTCCTTGATCCCGTGCGAACCCATATTTCCCTTCCTATCGGTCGGAACGGATCGGTCGGGCCTTCCAAAAGTAATTGTGGATGCCGTCGGCCGAGAACAGCCGGCGGAAGGTCATCTCGACCCGGTCGCCGATCGTGAGGTCGTCGGCCTCGACGTCGGTGAGCTCGATCGGGAGACGGCCGCCTTCGTCGAAGTCGACGACGGCGAACACGATCGGTGGGCTCGGCGAGTAGGCGATGCGGTCGATCGTGAACGTCGCGATCGTGCCGGGAACGTCGCTCATCGGCGCCCGCTCCATCTCGTCGATGGCGCCGCCTTCGCGCGAGACCCGCGTCGGCGGGAGGTGCAGCGCGCCGCTCGACTGGTCCCGCGATCCGACGAACGCGTATTTCCAGTCGGTGGTGCGACCGGCGACGGCGGCCGAGATGCGATCGGGCTCCGGTCGCCGCGGCGGGTCCAGGGTGACGACGCGGCGCCAGGACAGGAAGCGGCCGTAGGGGAGTGGTCCTCCGTTCGCGACCTGCGCGGCAACCGGTCGCGCAGGCGTGTACGAGGTGATCGCGTCGGTGGTCCGGAACACGAGGACGTCGGCGCCGTCGACGAGCGAGACGACCGCGATCACCTGCCCCGGCTCTGCCGTCTCGAGCGCGCCGGCGAGCAGCAGACCCGCGTGCGCGGTCGCGGTGTTACCGACGGTGGCGGCGAGGTCGTCGACGGCGGCTTCCGGCGCAGTGCCGAGACGGCGCGAGAGCGAGCGGACGGCGCGTGCGTGCCCGGTGAGGATGACGCGGTCGACCTGCTCGGGCGACAGCTCGGCCGCCTTGAGCGCCGCGTTCCACGCCTGCTCGCCCAGCGGCACGTACTTGGTCTCGCCGAAGCGCTCCTCCCACTGCTTGCCGTTGGCGTCGCCGGGCGTTCGCCACCGGTCGACGAACTCCTCGGTGGCCGATGCGGCTCCCACGAGCTCGGCGATCACGGGGCCGGCTTCGCCGTCGCCGACGAGGAGCGCCGCGGCGCCGTCGCCGCCGGCGGCTTCGTCGGCGCTGGTCGGGAGGCCGCCCCGCATGTCGGCGGTCACGACGAGCGTGGGCCCGGTGCCCTCGAGCGCGGCCCGCAGCGATCCCATACCCGAGCGGACTGCGCCGCCGGTGTCGATCGCCGGCGCGCTCTGGTCGAGGCGCAGGGCGGCGTGGATCGTCGTGGCATTGGTCTTCTCGAGGTACGACGGGTTGGCGGTCGCGAACCACAGCGCTCGCGCCTCGGTGCCGGCCGGCGCGCTGCGCAGCGCGAGCCGGGCCGCCTCCACGCCCATGGTCGTGGTG
>JBKPDN010000330.1:0-14316 GCA_046727875.1 Actinomycetota bacterium
GACCACCACGATGCGCTCGCGCAGGCTCCGCAGCGTGGCGTCGCGCAGGTCGACTCCGCCGAACCGCACCCGGCCCTCCCTCGGGTCGTAGAAGCGGGCGATGAGCTTGGCGAGCGTCGACTTGCCGGCCCCGGTCGGCCCGACTAACGCGAGCCGCTCGCCGAGCGGGACGCGCAACGACACGTCGTGCAGCACTTCTTCGGCTCCGTAGGCGAACGAGACGTGCTCGATCTCGAGCCCCCCCTGCTCCGGCAGATCGACCGCGCCCGGGCGCTCGCCGATCGACGGCTTCTCGTCGAGGAGCTCGAAGAGCTTCTGGAGCGCGGCGCCGGCCTGCTGGAGCGTGTTGTACAGCTGGCTGAGCTGCTGGATCGGCTCGAACAGGTTGTTGAGATACAGCACGAAGGCAGCCACGGTGCCGATCGTGACGATGTCGTACGACACGAACGCCCCACCGATGCCCACGATGATGGCGACGCCGGTGACGCCGGCAAACTCGACGATGGGGAAGTACTTGGCCGAGATGCGCACGGTCTCGAGGTTGGCGTCGTACTGCGCCTCGTTGCTCTCGTGGAAGCGGCGGGTGAACGCCCGTTCCCGGCCGAACGCCTGCACGACCCGGACCCCCGCCAAGCCCTCCTGGAGGGTCGAGAGGTTCTGGCCGATGCGGTCGCGCACCAAGAGGTACGCCTTGTTCGACGCTCGCCGGAACCAGCGGCTTGCGATCACGACCGGGGGCACGACGACGAGCGTGCAGACCGCGAGCTTCCAGCTCATCAGGAAGATGACGATGATGGCGCCCGCGAACAGCAGGCCGTTCTGCACGAACATGACCAGGCCCATCTGCACGAGCTCCTGGAGGGCCTCGATGTCGGAGGTCATGCGGGCGACGAGCTTGCCGGTCTTTTCCCGCTCGAAGAAGTCCATCCCCAGCGACATCAGGTGCTTGAACACGTTCGAGCGCAGGTCGCGCAGAAAGGTCTCGCCGACGCGGGCGACCATGATGATCACCGCCCGTCCGAACGCGAGGCCCAGGATGGCAGCACCGAGATACAGAAGGGCGGAGAGATTCAGCGCGCCGGCGTCGTGTGGCTTCAGCCCCTTGTCGATGCCGTGCCGGACGAGCGCGGGACCGGCGAGTAGACATGCGGTTTGGCCGAGCAGGAGGAGGACCGCGAACGCGATGCGGCCTCGGTAGGGCCGCAGGACGGCGGCCAGCCGGCGCACCACTTGGCTCGCGTCGCGCCGGCTCAGCGTCTCCTCGAGCGGGCGCTGCCCGAACGGGCCGCCGCCGCCCCTCACTGCGACCGCTCCACAGTCGCAGTCGCCTCGATGGCGGCGGCTTGCGCGAGGACTTCGCGGTAGCGCTCGGAAGTCGCGAGCAGCTCCTCGTGGGTGCCCTCGGCGGCGACGCGCCCGTCAGCGAGGAGGACGACCCGGTCGGCGAGGGCGATCGTGGCCGGCCGGTGGGCGATGATCAGGGTGGTGCGACCGGCCATGACCTCGCGCAGCGCCGAGCGAATCTCGTGCTCCTTGGTCGGGTCGACGGACGAGGTGGCGTCGTCGAGGATCAGGACGCGGGGGTCGGCGAGCACCGCCCGGGCAATGGCGAGCCGCTGGCGCTGCCCGCCGGAGAGCGAGTACCCCTGCTCGCCGATCACGGTCTCGTAGCCCTCGGGCATCTCCTCGACGAACTCGTCGGCGCCGGCGAGGCGGGCGGCGCGTCGCACGTCCTCCATCGGCGCTTGCGGATCCGCGAACGCGATGTTGTCGCGCACCGCGTCGGAGAACAGGAACGTGTCCTCGAAGACGATGCCGATGCTGCGGCGCAGGTCGTGGACCTTGACGCTCCGCACGTCGACGCCGTCGAGCAGGACCCGTCCGTCGTCGACGTCGTAGAAGCGCGGGACCAGCCGCGCCACGGTGGTCTTGCCGGAACCGGTGGGGCCGACGAGCGCAACCGCCTCGCCTCCGCGGATCACGAGGTCGAGCCCCTCGAGAATCGGTCGTCCACTTCGGTAGCCGAAGCTCACGTTCTCGAAGCGGATGTCGCCCGACCCGGGCGGCAGCGAACGGGCGCCGGGCTCGTCGACGATCTCGGGGTCGGTGGCGAGGATGGCATCCAGCCGTCCGGCGGCCGCCGACGAGCGCGACGCCTGGGCCACGAGCATCCCCGCCATCCGCAGCGGCCAGATGAGCATGAGGACGTACGAGTTGAAGGCGACGATGTAGCCGAGCTGCAGCTCGCCGTTGAGCACGAGGTGGCCGCCGTACCAGAGGATCGCCACCAGCGCGAGCGCGGGCAGGAAGTCGACCAGGGGGAGGAACCCCGCGCGCAGTCGGGCGGTCTGGAGCGAGCTGGTGCGGACGGCGTCGGCCTCGCCGTCGAGCTGGCGGGCCTGGAGCCGCTCGGAGCCGAAGCCCTTGACGGCGCGGACGCCGCTCACGCTCTCCTCGACGACGCTCGTGAGGTCGCCCAGCTTCTGTTGCAGCTGAGTGGTGACCGGCTGCATGCGGCGACTGAACCGCGCGGCGCTGAGGTTCAACAGCGGCAGCGCGCCCAGCGCGAGCAGCGTGAGCTTCACGCTCTGCAGCGCCATCACGGTGATGACACCGAGGAGGGTCAGCGAGCTCGCGATCGTGAGCGGGATGAGGATGACGACCTGGTTGATCTGGAGGATGTCGCTGTTGGCTCTGGCCATGAGCTGGCCGGTCTGCGCCTCGTCGTGGAACGCGAAGTGGAGGCGCTCGAGGTGGGCGAACAGCCGCTGGCGGAGATCGGTCTCGGTCCGGTAGGCGATGCGGAAGGCGCAGTACCGGCGAAACCCGGACGACAATCCCTGGATCACGCCGACGCCGACGATGACCAGCGCGGACACGAGGATGACCTTGTTGTCGCCGGGGATGATCCCGTTGTCGATGGCGCCGGCGGCGATCAGCGGGACCGTGATCTTGGCCGCGGTCCAGGAGACGCCGGCGAGGACGCCGAGGGTGAGCCAGCCCCGCTGCGTGCGGAGGGCGCCTCGCAGGAGGCGCCACCCGGCCCGTCGGGTTTCCCGCTCGCGATCCACCAGTCCCCCTCGTTCCTCTCGCGCCCCGCGGCCTGCCTGCGCCAGATGCGGCGGGGTGCGGATTTGAGGCTACCAGCGCGCATCCCGGTACCTGCGTGCGATTGACTGGAGACATGGAGCCGACGCGCCGAGCTCGACGCGTGCGGGTGTCGGTCGTGGCTGTGGTCGCCGCGGTGCTCGTCTACGCGTGGTTCGCGTCTGCCTTTCGGCCGTTCACGCTGCCGGAAGAGGTCATGGTCACGATCCCGTTGGTCGTCGCCGTATTCGCGCTGCTGCGATCGCGCCCCGCGGCGGCTGAGGACGGCGATGATGTCCGTCGGGGCGTCTGGGTGTGGCGCGCACTGCTCGCGGCGTTCCTCGTGTGGGAGCTGATCTCCTTCGTCTCGTCCCCACGGTCCGATCACCCGACGATCAGCTCGATCGGCGACTGGACCATGAGCACACACGCGGGCCGCTTCGCAGCGTTCGTGGCGTGGTTGGCGGCGGGCTACGGGATGTTCCGGCCGTGAACGTCAGCGCCGTCGTCACGTATGCCGGCTACGCGACGATCGCCGCTCTCTGGGTGGTGTGGACGGTCTTCACGCTGGCGCAACGCCCGCGCTACGCGACGCTCGGTGGCATCGTGCGACGCATGATGCGACGCCCGTTCATGCGCTGGCTCTTGTGGGCCAGTTGGGCGTTCGTCGGATGGCACTTCTTCGTGCGCGGCAGCGGCGCGTTCAAGTAGTGGTCCATCATCCGTCGCGCCGTGGGCTCGACCCCCGGCCGTTGCGGTTCGAGCAGAGCGTCGTCGCGCTGCTCCTGCTCCTCGGGTTCACGTTCCAGACCGCGTTGCTCATCCCGGCCGTGACCGCGCTGCTCGCCGTCAGCGGCGCGCTCGGCCCGCGGCGGGCGCTCCTCCCCCGGCTGTTCTCGTCGACGATCGGCGACCGGCTCGAGCGCACCGACGCGCTGGTCGACGTGCAGACGGCGCGGCTGGCGGTGATTGTCCAGACCGGCGTGCTCCTCGTCGCGTCGGTGCTCGTCTTCCTCAACGTCGACTTCCTGGCCTGGCTCATCGCCCTGGCGGTCGTCGCCACGGCCGCCTTCGACGCCGCCACCGGCAGCTGGATCGAGGCCCGCCTCTACTGGCGCCTCGCCCGCCGCCGCCGGCCCTGATCCCCGATCAACGGAACGCTGCAACCAGCCACGCGGTCACCGCACCGAGCACCACGGTCAGGAGCACCACGGGTAGCGCCTCGGCTCCGTCGACGGAGCCCGTCGCCAGGACCGCCAGCGCGAGCAGCCAACCGTTGCGCGCGACGGTGCGGGCGGAGATCGGCGCGTCCGACGCGGCCGCGCCGAAGCACGGGCACGGCGGCCGGCGACCCTGCGACAAGTTGGCAATGACGACGCCCGTGAACGCGCCGAGCAGCCCGATCGCGGCGAACGCAGGCACCGACGAACCTGGGACCGCGAGGAGTGCGGCTGCCGTAGCGAGCTCCGCGACGGGCAGCAGCGCGACGGACGCGCCGACGAGCGGGCCAGGAACGCCGAACCCCTCGACCTGCGCGCGCAGCACCGGAAGCGCGCGCAGCTTCTGCACCCCCGCCACGATGAACGCGGCAGCGACGACGACGCGCGCCGCGAGCGCCAGCGCCGCCGCCACTCAGCTGGCGAAGTGGCCGTAGCCGCCGCGGTAGAAGATGAGCGGCCCGGAGTCGTCGAGGATCCCCAGCTCCTGCACGCTGCCGACGACGATGAGGTGGTCACCGGCCTCGTGCTGCTCCTCGATGGTGCAGTCGACGTACGCGAGCGAGTCGTGCAGCACCGGCGAGCCGTTGGCCGAGGGACGCCACCCGATGCGGCTGAACCGGTCGGCGCCCCGTGTCGCGAACACCCGGCAGACGTCCTCCTGGTGCTCGTTCAGGATGTTCACGGTGAACTTGCCCGCGGCCTCGATCTTCGGCCACGTCGTCGAGTCCTTCGACGCGCAGAACAGCACCAGCGGCGGGCTCAGCGACACCGACGTGAACGAGTTCGCCGACACGCCGATGGGCTCGTTGTCGTCGCTCATGGCGGTGATGATCGTGACGCCGGTGGCGAAGTGCCCGAGGACCGTCCGGAAGGACGCCTCGTCGGGCGGCATGAGCGTCTCGGCGCTCTCCGATTCGCTCACGTCAAGGCGTGGTGCAGCTCGACGCCCAGTCCCTCGCGAGCTGCGAGCACCTCGAGGTTCCCGGCCACACGCTCTGCGAGCGCGCCGGCGTAGAGGTGCATGAGATCGACGTTGTCGTCGGAGTGCGACGGACAATGGTGGAAGAGCACCAGCCGCCGCGCTCCGGACTCGCGGGCGACGTGCACCGCGTAGTCGATGCTCGAATGGCCGAAGTGGCGCTTGTCCTCGAACTCCTCGCAGGTGTGCTGCGAGTCGTGGATGAGCACGTCGACGCCGTCGGCGAGGTCAAGCACATCGGGCGGGACGAAGTCGTCGGAGTCGTCCGAACAGCCGGGGCCGTGGTCCGAGATGTACGCGACCGAGGAGCCCTCCATGTCGACGCGGAACCCGACCGTGGGGCTCGTGTGGCGCACCCACCGCGACCGCACCTTGGCGCCGTTGACGGCGAAATCGTCGTTCCCCGCGCCATGGAACCGGACCGTGCCGTGCAGCTCGTCCGGCGTGATCGGGAAGTAGGGCGGCCGCATCACGCCCGTGAACACGGCGTCGAGCGGGCCCTCCTCCTGGTCGGGTCCGTACACGTCGAGCACGGCGTCGGGCTGTGACATCGGTCCGAAGAACGGCAGCCCCTGGATGTGGTCCCAGTGCAGGTGCGTCAGCAGGACCGTGCCGTGGAAGGGCCCGTCGGTGGCGAGCGCCTGGCCGCAGGGCCGGAGGCCCGTCCCCATGTCGAAGATGATCGGGGCGTGGCCCTCGGCCTCGAGCGACACGCAGGACGTGTTGCCGCCGTAACGGGCGTACTGCTCACCCGCACAGGGGGTCGACCCCCGCACGCCATGGAACGAGAGCTTGATCCCCCCGCGCACGCTTGGAGGATACCGACAACCGGGCCCAGAACAAACCACGCCCCCTGGCGGGAGACGACGGCCGGCCCCGGATCAGCTCAGCACCCGCTTCTTGAACCCGTTGATCCCAAGGTACAGGAACAAGGCCGCGAACCCCGCGAGCACCAGATACACAGCCGCGAGCGACATGTGGGGGGCCGTCGTGAGAGCGGCGCGGAAGCCCTCGCACATGTAGACGAGCGGATTGATCAGCACGAGGAACTTCAGCCAGGAGAACCCGCCGATCTTGATCGGCCCCAGCGCGGTCCACGAGTAGTAGACGCACCCCAAGAAGGTCAACGGGATCACGACGACACCGAACATCAGCGGCACGGTCCGGGGCTCGAAACGGGTGCCGAACGTGAGCCCGAGCGCCGACGCCGTGACGCACGCGAGCGGCGCGAGCGTGAGCAGCACCAGCCAGTTCACGTGCAGGTGCACCGGGTTGGCAGGCACGACGGCCGCGATCGGGAACACGATGAGCGCGGCGATCAGGCCCTGGATGGCTCCCGACGTCACCTTGGCCAGCGCCACCATCGACACCGGCAGCGGCGCGAGCACGCGGTCTTCGATCTCCTTCGTGTAGCCGAACTCCTGCACCATCGGCAGAGCGACCGACTGGATGCCCTGGAACAGAATCGTGACGCCCACCACGCCGGCGACCAGCAGCGTCGCGAACGCCGACGCGGCGGGGCCGCCGCTCCCGGCGCCGCCGACACCCTGGCCGATCTTCGGGAAGACGTACGTGAACACGAACACCAGCAGGAACGGTTGCAGGACCGTGCGGGGAAGGAACTCGTTGAGGGTCTTGCGCAGAACGGTCAGATCGCGGAGCAGGAGCGCCCGGTACGCGGTCCAGCTCGCGGTCGTGGTGCTGCGGTGCGCTGTGGCGAGGCGATCGGCCGCAGCGCCGGGAGATGTCGTGACGGTAGCCATCAGTCGCGCAGCTCCTTCCCGGTGAGGTTGATGAAGACGGTCTCAAGTGTCGGCTCGGCCAGCGACAGGTCGGTGACGGTGAACCCGCCCTGTTCGGCCGCCGTGACCACCGCCGGGAGCACACCGTGGCTCCCCTTCACGCCGAGCTGGACGTTGCTGTCGACGCGCTTGGCGTGCGTGACGCCCGGGACGCGCGCCTCCAGCAGGCGGGCGAGCTCGTCCAAGCGGCCATCGGCCGAGACCGTGACGATCGTGTCGGCGCCGATGCTGCGCTTCAAGGCAGCGGGCGTGTCGAGGGCGAGGATCCGACCATGGTCCATCACCGCGACCCGGTTGCAGAGCTGGTCGGCTTCTTCCATGTAGTGCGTCGTCAACAGGATCGTCTGCCCGTCGGCGTGCAGCTCGTCCAGGATGTCCCACAGTGCGATGCGGCTCTGGGGATCGAGACCGGCGGTGGGCTCGTCGAGGAAAAGGATGGCGGGCTTGTGCATGACAGCCCGCGCGACCATCAGGCGCTGTGCCATCCCGCCGGACAGCTCGAGCACCGCGGCGGACGCGCGATCGGCGAGCCAGAACTGCTCGAGCAGCCGGGTCGCCTCGGCCTTCGCTTCCCGCGCGCTCATCCCGAAGAAGCGTCCGTGGAAGTACAAGTTCTCCGACACGCTGAGCGAACGGTCGAGCGTGTTCGTCTGCGGGACGACGCCGATCGACTGCTTGGCGAGCGCAGGATGCGCGATCACGTCGACGCCGCCGACCGAGGCGTGTCCCTCGGTCGGGATCACCATCGAGGTGAGCATCCCGACCGTCGTCGTCTTGCCGGCACCGTTGGGTCCGAGCAGGCCGAAGATCTCGCCGCGGGTCAGCGACAGGTCCAGGTGGTCGACCGCCTTCACACCGCCGGGGAAAATCTTGCTGAGGCCCTCGGTGCGGATGACCTCGTCGGCGGTCGGAACGGCGGCGGTCGGGGCGTCGGCGGTCACGCGAACAGGTTGCCACCCTGACCGGTACCCCTCGGAACGGCACGCCGCCCGGGCCGTAGGCTCCGCGGCGGCGGCTTTGCCGACCGTCGCCGCAGAGCCGGAGCTTGCGACGGCGCCAAAGAGGGCGCCAAGAGGGCGACAAGGGAGAAACCCGTGCAGCAGGGGCGCCTCACCGCCAACGGCATCGAGTTCGCGTACCTCGAGGAGGGGCCGACCGACGGGCCGCTCGCGTTGTGCCTCCACGGCTTCCCCGACCACGCCCGCACGTACGAGGCGCTGCTCGGCGAGCTGGCCGAGGAGGGCTTCCACGCGGTGGCGCCGTGGATGCGGGGGTACCACCCGACCGGCCTCGCGCCCGACGGCAACTACCAGGTCGCGTCGCTGGCGCTCGACGCGATCGCGCTCGCCGACGCGCTCGCGGGCGACGGGCCGGCGGTGCTCATCGGCCACGACTGGGGCGCGATGGCGGCGTACACCGCGGTCACGCACGCGCCGGCACGGTTCGGCCGTCTCGTTGCCATGGCGGTGCCCCACGCCGCCGCGCTCGGCCAGCACCTCTTCGAGCCGGCGCAGCTCAAGCGCTCCTGGTACCAGTTCTTCTTCCAGATGCCGGTCGCCGACGGCGCAGTTCCGATGAACGACTTCGAGCTCGTGGACCGGCTGTGGGCGGACTGGTCACCGGGCTACGAGCCGGACCCGCGCTTCATGGCCGACCTCAAGAAGACGCTCGCCGCGCCGGGCGCGCTGTCGGCCGCGCTCGACTACTACCGGTTCGTGTACGGCACCAAGGACGCCGACCCCGCGCTGGCGGAGGTGCAGGCGGCCTACCTCCAGCCGACGCCCGTGCCGACGCTGTACCTCCACGGCACCGACGACGGCGTGATGGGCGCGGAGATCGTCGTCGAGGACGAGCTGCGCCCGCACTTCCCGGCCGGGCTCGAGCTCGTCATGGTCCCCGGCACCGGGCACTTCCTCCATCTCGAGGAGCCCGACGTCGTCAACCACCGGATCGTCACGTTCCTCGAGATTTGAAAGCCGCCGTCACCGCGGCTGAGTGAGCCGCGCCGCACACCCGGGCGCGCCGATATAGCTGTCCCACAGCTCGCGCACCGTGTCGGCGTTGCCCGGCAGGGCGCCGACGAGCTCGCCGCGCAGCTCGTCGGGCGTCACCGTCCCGAACGCGTGGCGCGCCACGACGTCCCGGAGCGCGGCCACGGTCGCATCCTGGCCGACGGCGCGAGCCAGCGCGTTGTAGAACCCAGGCGCCTGCTCGTAGATCAGGACCCCGTATTCGTTCGCCGACGTGAACGCCGTCGTCGGCCGGTCGGCACAGTCGTTTCCCGTCGTGCCACCCGGGAAGCCGAGCCCGCTGCACTCGCCAGCGACGTCGTCCTGCTGGGCGGCGAGCAGGCACATCGAGTACTGCGCCAGCGGCTCGTCGACGACCGGATACCGAATCGAGTCGTTGCCGACGAGCGCGTGCCACCACTGGTGCGCGAGCTCGTGGTCGACGGTGAGGCTCCCGGCACCTCCGGGCCCGTTCTCGAGGCCCGAGATCCAGGCGGCGCCCGGCCACTCCATGCCGCCCACGTCGGGGCCGAGCGACACCGCGACGATCTCGAGCTCCGACCACGGGTACGGCCCGTACAGGCCCGCCAGCGTCTGGAGACCCGCCGCGCCGTTACGAGCGGCGGCGTCCACGTCGACGCTGGCGGGGCCGGTGGCGCGCACGGTCACGTCGCCGGACTGGGCGGACGCGCTGTGGAGTCCCCGACCGATCGCGAGCGAGAGGTCGCGCAGCCCGACGCCCGACTCGGTCACGGTCGTCTGGCCCGCAGCCTCATGGCGGTCGACGGTGAGGCCACCGCTCACGACGTCGTACCCGGTAGGCACGCGGACGCGGGCGGTGACCGCACCGGCGGCGAAGTTGCCGATGTCGCCGAACCCCGAGAGGCCCGGGTCGGTGGCGGCCCCCGGAGGCAGCCAGACGGGGAACCAGTGACCGAACTGGTTGACGTCCGGGTGTCGGGAGAGCAGCGCGATCGTTGCCTGGGTGAGCGGGCGACCGCGAGTCGTGCCGGCGCGGGGCACCCGGTACGAGAACCGCATCCCCACGTCGACCGACCGCGCGCTGCTTCGCTCCACCGGCACGCGCACGAGGGTGCGGTCGACGCCGGCGTGCGCGGCCTTCCCGTCGGCCGTGACGCCGCTGATCTCGAGGCCGGTGTGGAACGCGGGCAGGCCGGCGAGCATCCGGAGCGGGACGTCGCCGTGCTCGGGTCGCGGCACCCGGGCGCGCATGCGGCCGTCGACGCGCCCGCTCTCGGGATCGATGGTGGCGCTCAGCGCGTAGAGGGGAGCGTGGTCGAGCCCGACGCGTTGGATGTACTCGCGCCCGCCCGGCGACAGCGACGGCGAGCCGAGATCGATGACCGGCAGGGCGGGGAGGTCGGGCGGGTTCGCGACTCGGGGGTCCGCTGCGAATGCCGGGACCGGGACGGAAGCGATCCCGAGGAAGGCGACCGCGAGCACGACACGCGCGGCCTTGCCCATCGGGTGAGTCTGGCAGACCCCCGATTCAGGCCGTCGTCGGTCCGGGCCCGGCGGCGCGGGCCTCGTCGACGTGCGAGAGCGCGTCGCGCAGCTGCGTGATCCAGTCGCCCTCGTGCTCGCGCACGAGCTGGACGCACCAGGCGAGCGCCTCGCTCCTGCTCCGGGCGACGTTGGCCTCGACCAGGGTGTCGAGCACGGCGCGCTCCTTCATCCGCAGCCGGGTCATCACCGGGATGCTCAGCGTCGTGAAGGTTGCCCGCTCGCCGCCGCACTCCGCGCCCCAGGCGACCTTGCGGCCGAACTTGGCCTCGGCGTCGTCGGCGATGCGGATGCGCTGTTCGCGGGTGTCCTCGCGGAAGGACTCGATCCGGGCCCGGCGGGCGGCGGCCCGGGTCTCCTCGTCCTCCCCTTTGGCCCCTTCGGGGTCGGGGAGGCTCCCGACGACCAGGATCTCGTCGCGGTCGTAGGTGATCTCGGGCGGGGCGGTGAACCAGCCGTCGGGGAGACGCCCGACGAACCAGCCGAGGGTGGTGCCGGAGACTTCTTTCATAATTACAAGATTACACGATCCGGGCCCGGATGCCAGCCGCCACCTCGGCGGCCTGGGCGCTGCTCGCATATTTGGTGCGGGGCCAGAAGAAGCCTCGGAGGCCGTCCTTGCGGCGGCGGGGCACGACGTGGACGTGGAGGTGGGGGATGCTCTGGCTCACGACGTTGTTCTCGGCCACGAAGCTGCCTTCGGCCTCCATCGCCGAGCGGACGGCCGCCTCCACTCGCTGCACCTCGAGGAAGTAGGGCCCGACCGAGGTCTCGGGCAGGTCGGCGAGGGTATCGATGTGCGACCGGGGCAGCACGAGGGTGTGACCGTAGAAGAGGGGACGGTGGTCGAGGAACGCCACGACATCGTCGGTCTCGAGCACGAAGTGCGCAGGAATCTCGCCCGCGATGATCTGGCAGAACTTGCAGCCGGCCGTCACTCCGGTGACGTGTACGGCCGCTCGCGCGGCTTGGCCGCGTCGCGCTTGGGGACCATCACCTTGCGCCGGAAGTAGCAGACCTCCTCGCCCCGCTGGTTGAACCCGCGGGTCTCGACGGCGACGATGCCGCGGTCGGGCTTGCTCGACGACGGTGTCTTCTCCAACACCTTCGTCTCGGCGTAGATCGTGTCGCCGTGGAACGTCGGCATCTTGTGCTTGAGCTCTTCGACCTCGAGGTTGGCGATGGCCACGCCGCTCACGTCGGGCACACTCATCCCGAGCACAAGCGAGTAGACGAGGTTCCCGACGACGACGTTCTTCCCGAACTGCGTCTGCGTCTCGGCGAACCACGCGTCCGTGTGCAACGGGTGGTGGTTCATCGTGATCATGCAAAAGAGATGGTCGTCGTACTCGGTGATGGTCTTGCCCGGCCAGTGCTTGTAGATGTCACCGGGTTCGAACTCCTCGAAGTACCGGCCGAAGGGCCGCTCGTGCACGGTCACTATGGTTTCCCTTGGTCGCCGTCGCAGGCTCCGGCTCCTGCGGCGGCGGTCGGCAAGCCGCCACCGCCGCGGGCTGAGCTTACGATCCCGCCCGACGACCAGGAGGGAGCGCCACGATGCCGAAGGTCTCATTGCTCGCCCGATTCAAGGTGAAGGAGGGCAAGGGCGACGAGCTCATCGCCGCCTTCAATTCGCTCTTCGAGCACGTCAACCGGGAGCCCGGCACCCTGCTCTACGTCATGAACCGGGCCAAGGACGACCCCGACGTGTTCTGGTTCTCGGAGCTCTACACCGACGCCGACGCGCTCGCCGCGCACGGCGGCAGCGAGGCGATGGCCAAAGCGGCGCCGACGTTCGCGCCGCTCATCGCCGACACGGAGATGATCCTCGGCGAGCCGGTTCTCGCGAAGGGTCTGCCGATCTGATGCCGTTCACGCCGACGGGTACAGCACCATCTGCGTGCAGCGCTGGAGCGCCACGGCGCGCCCGGTCGTCTCGTTCGTCACCGTGACATCCCACACCTGCGTGGTGCGGCCGACGTGAACCGGGATCGCCTCACCGACGACGGTGTCGCCAGGCCGGGCGCTCCCGAGGAAGTTCGTCTTCAGCTCGACGGTCGTGAACGTCGCGCCCTCGGGAACGTTCGCGCCGGCGCCCGCCGCGCACAGGGCGTCGGCCAAGCCGACGATCACCGGCGCCCACAGGTACCCCGTGCCCGCGATGAGCTGCTCCGTCGTCTCGAGCCGGCCCCGGACGCGGTCTTGCTCGACCTCGAGCACCTCGAGCCCGATCAGCGACGGGAAGTGACCCCAGGGCGCTTCCTCGTTGAAGCGCCGAACGACCTCCGCCCCGGTCCGCTCCACGATCAGATCCGGTAGCGCGCCAGCAACCCGCGCGCGATCACGAGGCGCTGGATCTCGTTCGTGCCCTCGCCGATGATCATCAGCGGCGCGTCGCGGTAGTAGCGCTCGACGGGGAGCTCGGTCGTATAGCCCATCCCGCCGTGGATGCGCATCGCCTCGGTCGCGATCTCGAATGCCGCTTCGCTCGCGAACAGCTTGGCCATCCCCGCCTCGACGTCGGCCCGCTCCCCCGCCTCCTTGCGAGCGGCGGCGTGCTCCGTGAGCAGGCGGGCGGCGTGGAGCTTCGTCCCCATGTCGGCGAGCTTCATCTGGATGGCCTGGTGCTGGGCGATCGGCTTGCCGAAGGTCTCCCGTTGCTGCGCGTACGCGATGGCGGCCTCGAATGCAGCCCGGCCCACACCCACCGCCCGGGCTGCGATGTTGATGCGGCCCACCTCGAGCGCCGAGAGGATGAAGTGCTGCCCCCGGCCCAGGCCCTCCCGGCCCCCGAGGACGCAGTCGGCGTCGACCCGATGGCCGTCGTACGTCATCTCGACGGTCTCGATGCCCTTGTAGCCGAGCTTCCCGATGTTGCGGCTCACGCTGATGCCGCCCGAGCGGTCGGCGCCGGGCTCCTTCTCGACCATGAAGCACGTGATGCCCTCGTCGGTGCGTGCCGCCAGCGCGACCAAGCCGGCGCGCTGCCCGTTCGTCACCCACATCTTCGTTCCGGTGATCACGTACTCGTCGCCGTCGCGCTCGGCCCGGCAGGTGATCGCACTGGTATCGCTGCCGGCGTCGGGCTCGGACAGCGACAGGGCGCCGCGGATCTCGCCGATCGCGAGCCGCGGCAGCCACCGCTTGCGCTGCTCGTCGGTGCCGTATGACTTGAGCAAGTTGGCCGCGATCACGTGCGTGTTGAGCACGCCGGACAGTGACATCCACCCCGCCGAAAGCTCCTCGATCACCGCGCAATAGGTCGGGAGGTCGAGCCCGAGTCCGTCGTAGTCGTCCGGGATCGTCACCCCGAACAGCCCGAGGTCCCGCATGCCGTCGACAATCGCTGCCGGGTACTCGTCGCCGTGCTCGAGCTCCGACGCGACCGGCAGCACCTCGCGCTCGACGAAGCGGCGCACCGTCTCGACGAGCTGAGCGCGCACCTGCGGATCCGTGGGCGCGTTCATCGACACGTTTTCTCCTTGTCGCCGTCGCAAGCTCCGGCTGTGCGGCAGCGGTCGGCAGAGCCGCCGCTGCCGCGGCGAGCCTAGGTCCGACCGACCTTCTCGGCAGCTGCCGCGCGTGACCGGCCCGGGTCGCCGACGGCCGGCCTCGGCTCGATCGCCGGCGCCCCGGTCCTAGTCCTCGTTGCCCAGGGCTTGGGCGAGCTCCGTCCGACCGTTCACGCCCAGCTT
>JBKPDN010000331.1:0-10663 GCA_046727875.1 Actinomycetota bacterium
CGGTTGTGAGGTCGATCGTGTCGCACTCGATCACCCCTCGCCAGCCGTGACGGAACCCGACGAGATTGTGTCCGTAGACACCCTCGCCCTTCCGGACCACGGCTCGGATCACCGCGTTGAGGCCCGGGCAGTCGCCGCCGCCGGTGAGTACCCCGATCCGCATCTGCACCTCCGCCACCGCGTCTCCCTTCTCCCGGGAGCCTCGTCCATCCTGCCGCAGCGGCGGTGAGACGGGGAAGGCCGGAGAGCGGCCGGTAGCCTTCGCTGCGTTCAGGGAACCGAAAGGGCGTCGTGGGCCGCAAGCGGGTGCGCGAGCAGATCGTGGCCGCCTCGAGACCGTCGCTGACCAGCGGCGAGTTCATCAGCTCGTGCGGCCCGGTGTGGGCGACGGAGTGCGGCGGACGCGTCCCACTCCTCTTCCGAGGCCGCTCGCTGCATTACCTCGCGGTCACCGACCAGCGGCTCATCCTGTTCCGTGCGCCGGGTCGGCGCCGTGCGATCCGACCTCGCCACTTGCTGATGGCCAAGCGCCATTCGACGTTCCGGCTCGACAAGACCCGCCGCTTCACACCGATGTTCCAGCTGCTGGTCCGCGACGCCGGCGGGCGACAGATCGCGCTGGAGTTTCGACCTCGCGACCGCAAGATGGGCCGCGAGCTCGCGTCCTTGCTCGGCTGGGGTCGACGGCAGCTCCCTCGCGGCGATCTGTGACCGACGAGTGAGCGTCTGCCTCGCGATCGACGCCGGGACGACCGGCGTGCGGGCGTTCGCGGTCGATGACACGGGCCGGCCCGTCGGCTGGTCGTACCGCGAGTTCCCGCAGTACTTCCCGCAGCCGGGGTGGGTCGAGCACGACCCCGACGAGATCTGGGCCGCCACGACGGAAACGCTCGCCGAGGCGCGGTCGAAGCTCGAGGCCGACGGGTTGACCATCACGACGATCGGCATCACGAACCAACGCGAGACGGCGGTGGTCTGGGACCGGCGCACCGGCCGTCCCCTGCACCGGGCGATCGTTTGGCAGGACCGCCGCACGGCCGGGCGCTGCGACGAGCTCCGCGCCGCGGGCCACGAGCCCCTCGTCCGCGAACGCACCGGGCTCGTGCTCGATCCCTACTTCTCCGCGACCAAGCTCGAATGGCTGCTCACGCACGGGGGCGTGCCCACGGGGCCGGACCTCGCATTCGGCACCGTCGACGCGTGGATCCTGTGGCGCCTCACCGGTGGGCCCGACGGCGGCGTGCACGCGACCGACCCGTCGAACGCCAGCCGCACGCTCCTCTACGACATCGACGCCGGCGCGTGGTCCGACGAGCTCTGCGCGCTGTTCGGCGTTCCGCGCGCGTGCCTGCCCGAGGTCCGTCCCAGCAGCGGCCGGTTCGGCACGACGAAGGCGGAGCACGCCGCCGGGCTCGACGTGCCAGTGAGCGGCATCGCCGGCGACCAGCAAGCCGCGTTGTTCGGGCAGGCGTGCTTCGAGACCGGCATGACGAAGAACACGTACGGCACCGGCTCGTTCGTGCTCATGAACCTCGGGCCGTCGCACCCACCGCCGACCGAGGGGTTGCTCACGAGTGTCGCATGGGACCTCGACGGCACCGTCGCCTACGCGATGGAGGGCTCCATCTTCGTCACGGGGGCCGCCATCCAGTGGTTGCGCGACGAGCTCGGCCTCATCGCCCACGCGGCCGAGACCGGTCCGCTGGCTGCGAGCGTCCCGGACAGCGGCGGTGTCGTCTTCGTCCCCGCGTTCACCGGGCTCGGTTCACCGTGGTGGGACCCGTATGCACGCGGGTCGGTGTTCGGGCTCACGCGCGGCTCCGGTCGCGCGCAGGTCGTCCGCGCGGTTGTCGAGTCGATGGCGTGGCAGACCCGCGACGTCGTCGACGCGATCACCGCCGCCGCCGGCATCCAGATCCGCGAGCTGCGCGTCGACGGCGGCGCGAGCGTGATGGACGTGCTGGGCCAGTTCCAGGCCGATGTCCTGGGCGTCCCCGTGCGGCGTCCGACGGTGAAGGAGACGACCGCGCTGGGCGCCGCCTACCTGGCCGGCTTGGCCGAGGGCGTGTGGTCGTCGCCGACCGAGGCGGCGGCGAGCTGGGCCGAGGAGACCGCGTTCGAGCCGTCGATGCCGAGCGACGACGTCGCCCGGCGGTATGACGAGTGGCACCGCGCCGTCGAGCGCGCCCGAGGCTGGGCGACCGAGGACGCCTGAGCGCTACGCGACCGCCGCTTGCTCGAGCGTGGCCAGCGGGACTGCCTCGACCGGGACGTCCTCCGCCTTCTTCGTTGCGTACGTGTCGACGTACTCGTAGCCGGACAGCTGCCGGAGCTCGAACATCACCTCGTCGGTGATCTGACGCAGCACCATCCGGTCCTGCTCGCGCCCGGCGTAGCGGTCGACCGTGACGGGCTCGCCGAAGGTGATCCTGACCGTGCGGAACAGCCGCGGGAGCTTGCGCCCGATCGGGTTGATCTCGTCGGTGCCGACCATCCCGACGGGCACGATCGGCGCGCCGGTGCGCAGCGCGAGGCGCGCCACGCCGGTGTGCCCTCGGTGCAGGTGCCCGTCCCGGGTGCGCGTGCCCTCGGGGTAGATCCCGAACACCTGCCCGTGCTCGAGCACCTCGGTGGCCGATGCGAGCGCGCGCTCGCTCGCGCTCCCGCCCTCGCGGCGGATCGGGATCTGGCCGACGCCGCGGAAGAACCACGCTGTCTTCTTGTCGTCGAAGTACTCGGCCTTGGCGACGAACGTGACGCGACGCCGGATCACCAGCGGGAGGAACAGCGAGTCCATGAAGGACCGGTGGTTGGCGGCGAGAATGACGGGCCCCCGGGGCGGCACGCGGTCGCGGCCGTCGATCCGAACCCGATAGAAGAGACGAAGGATCGGCGTGAGGATCGCCTTGATGATCCAGTACAGCACCGCTCCCCCTCGACTCCGCCTCGACCGTCTGGCGGCGTGCTGAAGCCTACGTGACGGTCGAAGTCGAACGTTCTTGACCGAATGGTCAAGTGCTCGTACCCTCCGGCCGGGCCACTTTGGGAGCGCAGAGGGATGCGGCGGAAGCTCACGCAACGGGGCAAGGAGCGCCGGCTCCAGCTCATGGACCACTCGGCCAAGCTCTTCGCCGAGCGCGGGTACCACCCCACCTCCGTCTCCGACATCGTCGAGAGCCTGGGCGTCGGCAAGGGCGTCTTCTACTGGTACTTCTCGTCGAAGGAGGAGCTGCTCTCGGAGATCCTGCGCGAGGCGCACCAGGACCTGCGCCGCCGCCAGCAGCAGGCGATCGTCGACGAGCCCAACCCGGTCGTGCGCATCGAGCTCGGGATCCGCGCCACCATCGACTGGTTCCTCGAGCACCGCAGGTACTTCACGCTGTTCCAGTTCGCGGCCAGCGACGAGCGGTTCGCCCCGGTGCTGCGTCGCAATCACGACGTCGCCATCGCCGACGCCGTGCGCCACATCAAGGAAGCCATCGTCGACGGTCTCATCGCCGACCAGAACCCCGAGATGCTCGCCGAAGCGATCTTCGGCACCATCAACCAGCTCACCCAGGCCTACGTCTTCGAGCGCAGCGAGCCCGTCGAACGCACCGCCGACGCCACCGTCAGCTTCTGCCTCCACGGCCTCGTGGGTCAGTAGCGCGCCGACGCCGGATCCATCGGCGCCGGCGAGTTTGAGCGAATCGGGCTTCGCCGAAGGCGAAGGCGATGAGTGAACTGTCCGAGTCCGCCGTCGATGAGGTCCGGCGTCGGCGCAGAGGCTGGTTAACCCAGCTTGGTGAGCGCGCGGCGGATGCCGCGGACGGCCTGGCCGATGCGCTGCTCGTTCTCGACGAGCGCGAAGCGCACGAACCCTTCGCCACCGGGACCAAAGCCGATGCCGGGTGAGACCGCGACCTTGGCTTCCGGCACGAGCATCTTGGCGAACTCGAGGCTGCCCATCTCCTCGTACGGCTCGGGGATCGGCGCCCACACGAACATGGTTCCGCGCGGCCGCTCGATCTCCCATCCCGCGCGTGCGAGGCCGTCGATCAGCGCGTCGCGCCGCCCCGTGTACACGCGGTTCACTTCGAGGGGATAGTCGGGAGCCTCGTTCATCGCGACGATCGACGCGATCTGGATCGGTTGGAACGTCCCGTAGTCGAGGTAGCTCTTCAGCTTGGCCAGTGCGGCGACGACCTCTGCGTTGCCGAGCACGAATCCCATGCGCCACCCGGCCATTGAGAACGACTTCGTGAGCGTGTACAGCTCCACCGCGACGTCGGCCGCGCCCGGGACCTGCAGGATCGACGGCGGCTCGTAGCCGTCGAAGCCGAGGTCGGCGTACGCGAAGTCGTGCACGAGCAGGACGTCCCGCTGCTTCGCGAACTCGACCATGCGCGTCATGAACTCGAGGTCGACGCATGCGGTCGTCGGGTTGTGCGGGAACGACAGCACGATCACCCGCGGGCGAGGCCAGGACTGCTCCCACGCCTCGAGCAGGTTCGTGAAGAAGTCCTCCTCGGGGCCGAGGCGGACGTGGCGCACCTCGGCGCCGGCGAAGATCGGGCCCCAGATGTGGATCGGGTACGACGGGCTCGGCACGAGCGCGGCGTCACCCGGCCCGAGCAGCGTCCACATGAGGTGCGAGTAGCCCTCCTTGGCGCCGATCGTGGTGCACGCCTGTGTCTCGGGGTCGAGCTCGACGCCGAACCGGCGCCGGTACAGGTCGGCGACGGCGAGGCGCAGCTTCGGGATCCCGCGGCTCGCGGAGTACCGGTGGTTGCGCGGGTTGCGGACTGCCTCGCACAGCTTGTCGACGGCGACCGGTGGAGATGGGATGTCGGGATTGCCGAACCCGAGGTCGATGACGTCCTCGCCCGCGCGGCGCGCGTCCATCTTCAGCGTGTCGATCGTGGCGAAGACGTACGGCGGCAGGGCGTTGATGCGCCGGAACTCCACGGAACACGACGGTACCAGGCGGTCTCCGCGACCTCCGGTAGGGTTTCGCTGCCATGCCGCCGATCGACGCCGTGCTCCTGGATGTCGGCGGCGTCCTCGTTCTTCCGGATCACGAGCGGATCGCGGACGCGCTCGCCCGGGCCGGCGTGCGCGTGGACCCGGGCCGTCTCGACCGCGCGCACTACGCCGGTGTTGCCGCACTGACGGAGTTCACCGAGGGCGATCGCGAGATCTGGGTGACGTACAACCGCGCATACGCGCGTGCGTGCGAGGTGCCCGAGGAAGCACTCGACGACGCCGTCGAGCACCTGCTGAACGAGTTCGCGACTGGCGAAGTGTGGGACCGGACCATTCCCGGTGCGACCGAGGCGATGCGTGAGCTCGCCGGGCTCGGCGTCCCGATGGCGATCGTGTCAAACGCGGACGGGAACTGCGAGCAGCGGTTGCGCGACGCCGGGGTCTGTCAGCTCGGCCCGGGCGCCGGGGTCGACGTGGCGGCGATCCTCGACTCGACGGTGGTCGGCGTCGCGAAGCCCGACCCCCGCATCTTCGAGCTCGCGCTCGAGGTGCTCGACGCTGCACCCGAGCGTGTGATCCACGTCGGCGACACGCCCGGTGCCGACGTCGACGGCGCCCGCGCCGCCGGCGTGCATCCGGTGCTCATGGACCCCTACGACTTCCACCCCGATCTGGAGGTCGAGCGGGTGGCGTCATTGGCGGACGTGGTCGAGCTCGTGCGGGCCCGCCGGGCCGCCTGACCGACGACGCGCCCGTCGCGCCGTCAATGCGTCCCGGGTACGCTCGCCCGTCGCAGTTCGACACGGAGAGCACAGCATGCGTCGTCTCGTCCGCGCCTGGCCGCTGATCGCCCTGCTCACCGCCGCCACGCTGGTGGCGTGCTCGAACGACTCCGATTCGAACAAGGCGAAGCCGAAGGCGACCACCACCACAACCACCACCACCACCGCCACGTCGGCGGCACCCACCACCGCGGCGAACGATCCCGCCTCGTGCATCCGTGGGAAGTTCCGCTTCACCCGGATGGACTACGACGGGCCGGTGAACACGCAGTTCGGGCCGACCACGATCATGGGCGGGATCGGTGGGCGCCGCATCGAGCTGAAGCCCGACAACACGTTCCACTTCACCGACGACGGCTCCGACAAGGTGCAGTTCTCGTTGCAGGGGAACCCACCGACGAACGGCACGGCCGTCCTCAAGGCGCAGTCCGACGGAACGTTCCTCCCGACCGGAAAGACCGCGAACTTCAACATCACCGCGTTGAGCGGCACGCTCGTGCTCACACTCCAGAACGGCTCGATGATCAACATCCCGTTGCCACCTGACGGGACCGGGGTCAAGGAGACGTTCGGCCTCAACGGTGACGCGAACTACATGTGCGAGCGCAACACGGTGACGTTCCGATTCCCGACACTGACGATCGCTCTCGAGCGCGTCTGACCTTCGGGTCGCAGCGCCAATCTAAGCCCTAGTCGGCGTGAACCGCACCGGCATGTGCTTGATGCCGTTGATCAGGTTCATGTGGAGCCGCTCGACGGGCCCGGTCAGCTCCATGTCCGCCAGGATCGGCCGCAGCTCCTCGAACATGCAGTTGATCTCGTAACGGGCCAGGTTGGCGCCGAGACAGAAATGTGGACCGCGACCGCCGAAGGCGATGTGCTCGTTCGGCTCGCGATCGACGTCGAACGCGTGGGGATCCGGGAACTGATCGGGGTCGCGGTTGGCGGCCGGGTACCACAGCGTGACCTTGTCGCCGGCCTTGATCGGGACGCCGCGAATCTCAGTGGCCCGCGTCGCGGTGCGGCGGAAGTAGTTGACGGGGCTCACGAACCGCAGCATCTCCTCGACCGCGACGGAAATGCCGTCGGACATGCCCAGAAACTCCTCGCGCTGGTCGGGGTGCTCGATCAGCGCCAGCGTCCCCCCGGTGATCAGGTTGCGCGTGGTCTCGTTGCCCGCCACCGCGAGCAGCAAGAAGAAGACGTTGAACTCGAGGATGCTGAGCTTCTCGCCGTCGACCTCGCCCGTGAGCAGCAGCGTCACGATGTCCTCGCCGGGATCCGCCAGCCGTTCCTCGGCGAGATTCTGCGCGTACGCGTAGAGCTCGGCCGCGACCTCCTGGACGTCGCTGTCGGCCCCGTACTCGGGATCCTCGGCGCCGACCATCCGGTTCGACCACTCGAAGACCTTGTGGCGGTCCTCCTGCGGGACGCCGATCAGCTCGGCGATGACGATGAGCGGCAGATCGGCCGCGACCTCGGTCACGAAGTCGATCTCACCCTGCGGGGCAGCGCGGTCCACGATCTCCTTCGCCGCCTCCCGCACCTTCTCTTCGATCGACCTGATGTGCCGGGGCGTGAACATCCGGCTCACCAACTGGCGGAGGCGGGTGTGTCGGGGCGGGTCCTGGTTGATGAGCATCAACCGCGTTCCCTCGTCCACGGGCCCGATGAACGCCCCGCCTTCGTACGACGAGAACGTCTCGGCGTCGCGCTCGACCGCCATGACGTCGTCCCACTTCGTCAGCGCCCAGAACCCCGGGCCGTCGAGCTCGACGTGGTCGATCCACGCCACCGGGTGCTCGCGGCGGAGGAAGTCGAAGTACTCGTGGGGCGGGCCGCTGAGGAACGTGCGCCCGTCGGCGAGGTCGACGTCGTGGATGCGCATTTCGTTTCCTTTGTCGCCCTCGTTGTCGCCGTCTTTGCCGCCGTCGCGGCGCAATCTAGCCCCGAAGAGGCCCCAGCTAGAATCCGTTCTAGTTTCTGCCAACCACGAAGCCCCGAGGTGCGACCGATGCCCGAGCTGCTCGACCTCAGCACCAAGCACTGCCGCGTCGAGCGCGACGGGCACGTCGTCGTCCTCACGATGGACCGGCCCGAGGCGCGCAACGCGCTGAGCCCCGACATGCTCGTCGGGCTCGCCGACGGGTTCGACTACGTCGACCGCGAGCCCGAGGTGCGGGTGGCGATCCTCACCGGCGCCGGTGGTCACTTCTCGTCCGGCGCCGACCTGAAGGCGATGTCGAAGCCGTCCGACAGCGAGCACGTGCGGTCGCGCCTGGCCGAGGAGCCCAACCTGCACTGGAAGGCGCTGCTGCGCGACTACCGGCTGTCGAAGCCGCTCGTCGCGGCGGTCGAGGGCTACGCGGTCGCCGGCGGCACCGAGATGCTCCAGGGGACCGACATCCGTGTCGCGGCGGAGACAGCCACGTTCGGCGTGTGGGAGGCGAAGCGCGGGCTGTTCCCGCTCGGCGGCTCCGCGGTGCGCCTGCCCCGCCAGATCCCCTACACGCGTGCGATGGACATCCTGCTCAGCTGCCGGCCCGTGACCGCGTACGAGGCGCGCGACCTCGGCCTCATCGGCCGGGTGGTACCCGAGGGCCATGCGCTCGACGCGGCGAAGACGGTCGCCGACCAGGTCGCCGCCAACGGCCCGATCGCCTGCCAGGCCATCCTGCGCGCCTGGCGCGACACCGAGGGCCTCCCCGACACCGAGGCGATGCAGATCCAGGACAAGATCGGCTGGGAGGTATTCGCAAGCGAGGACGCGCAGGAAGGCCCACGCGCGTTCGCCGAGAAGCGCCCGCCGCAGTACAAGGGCAGGTAATGGGCGAGCCCGAAGGGGCGGCGCCCGGCGCGCCCTTCGTCACGGAAGGGCGCGTCCGTCTCGCCGAGGCCGTCCGCCACCTCATCGACGCCGCGCTCACCGCCGAGGACGCGACCACCGACCAGATCGCGGCCGCGGCTGACGACGTCGAGCGGATCGCCGCCGACCTGCACGGCCGGGACGAGCTCGGGCCGCGTCCGTCCGGGGTGCGGGGTCGCGCCGAGCAGTCGCACGACGACTATCTGCCGCGCAGCCCGCTCGTCGGCGAGGTGAGCCCGCTCGCGCCGCCCCTGGACTACGAGTACCGCGACGGCAAGCTCTTCGGCCGGGGCGTCTTCCACGCCGCGTACGAGGGACCGCCGGGCTACGTGCACGGTGGGTGGATCGCACTCGCGTTCGACGAGATGCTGGGCATGGCGAACATCGCCAGCGGGCATCCCGGCATGACCGGACGGCTCAGCGTTCGCTACCGGCGACCGACGCCCTTGCACCGACCGGTCACGATCGAGAGCTGGACCGAGCAGGTCGACGGCCGGCGCATCGTCACCCGCGGGACGCTCGCCGTCGACGGGTTTGTGACCGCCGAGGCCGAGGGGCTCTTCGTCATCATCGACCTGGAGAAGGCGCTCGAGTACTTCGGCGAGCGTGCCTACGAACGGCGACAGGTCGTCGATCCCCTGCCGTAGACCGCCTGGGCGCGCCCACCTCGGGGTCGATGTCCCGTAAAATGACGAGTCCGGCGAGGTGGGGCGGGATGAACCGACGAGAATTCTTGCGAACCGCGGGCCTCGTAGGCGGGGCCGCGGTGGTGGGTGGTCCGACTCTTCTCAGCGGCGGTAGCTCGGCGAGCGCGGCGACCACCTCCGCCCCCGCGTCGCCGCAGGTCCCGCACGACAGCGTCCTGAACCATCCGGCGGCGGAGTGCCCGGTCGACACCGTCGTGGTGCTCATGATGGAGAACCGGTCGTTCGACCACTACTTCGGTCACCTGGGCTCAGACCAGCAGTACCTCGACGAAGGTCGCCGGCGCTACGGCAAAGACTTCACGATCGACGGCAAGATCGACCTGCACTACCGCGACGTGACAGGCAGGCAGATTCCGACGACGCACCTCCGCAAGCTCGGCGACGAGCCCAACCCGTTCCGCGGCTGCATGCACAACGACCCCGGGCACGGGTGGAACGCGGCCCGCAAGCAGCGCGACAACGGCTTCCTCGGCGCGGGCACCGGGAACGACAGGTTCGCCACCAGCTACTACCTCAGTGAGGACATCCCCATTCAGGCGGCCATGGCACGCCGGTTCACCGTGATGGACCGCCACCACGCGTCGCTGCTGGGCCCGACGTGGCCGAACCGCCAGTACCTGTACTCGGCACAGTCGGAAGGGCTGAAGAAGAGCCTGCACCCGCTGGACGTCGGGCAGTACAGCTCGCCGACCATCTTCGACCGTCTCACAAGGGGAGGCGTCGAAGCCCGCGAGTACTTCCAGAACGTGCCCTCCGCGGTCGTGTGGGGCACGCGCATGACCCCGTACATCCGATCGATGGACCAGTACTGGTACGACGCCAACGCCGGCACCCTGCCGCACGTCACGTTCATCACACCCGGCATGGGCGCGCCGTTCCGGACCGACGACCACCCCCAGGGCGACGTCACCCTCGGTCAGCGGTTCATCGAGGCCGTGTTCTCGTCGTTCGTCCGGTCGCCGCACTGGCAGCGCGGCGCGTTCATCCTCACGTACGACGAGTGGGGCGGCTTCTTCGACCATGTGAAGCCGCCGATCGTGGCCGACAACCGCGCGAGCAAGAACGACGAGAACGACTTCGGGCAGCTCGGCTTCCGCGTCCCTGCGGTGCTCGCCTCGCCGTACGCGCGCCAGAACTACGTCGACAATACCCTCTACGACCACACTTCCATCCTGCGCTTCCTCGAGTGGCGGTTCCTCGGAGCGCCGCCCCAAGGCCCAGGCCGCGACGAAGAGAACTTCTGGCTCACCAAACGCGACAGGAACGCCAACAACTACGGGGCGAGCCTGCGCGCCGACAATCCCGACCCGAACGTCGACATCGAGACGCCTCTGGCCGCCATC
>JBKPDN010000332.1:0-8431 GCA_046727875.1 Actinomycetota bacterium
GGCCGGCGAGCTGGAGGCGCTCCTTGCGGACGTGCTCCGCCAGGAAGGCATCGACGCCGACCCCGAAGCGATCGCCGTCATCGCCCGAGCCGGTGCCGGCTCCGCCCGCGACGCCCTCTCGCTCCTCGACCAGGCGATCGCGCACGGGACCGGCCGCCTCGACGCCGACGCGATGGCCGATCTGTTCGGCGGCACGCCGTTCGAGCTCCGGGTCGCCGTGCTCGACGCCGTGGCGGCCGAGGATCCCGCCGCCGTGCTCGTCGCCGAGGGCGCGCTGCTCGACGCCGGCCACGAGCCGCGCCGGGTGGCGGAGGACCTGCTGCGCTCGACGCGCGATGCGTTCCTGCTCAACGCGGGTGGAGGGCAGGTGCGAGTGGAAGCGCCCGAGGACGAGCAGCAACGACTCGGAGAGCTTGCCGCCGCCCTCGGGAACACGACGCTCGTGCGCATGCTCGAGACGCTCGGACAGGCGGTGGTCGACATGCGAGGCACCGACGCCGCCGACCCGCGCCTGGTGCTCGAGATCGCGCTCGTCCGTCTTACGCGCCGCGAAGGCGGGCCGCCGCTCCAGAGCGCGATCGAGCGGATCGAGAAGCTCGAGCAGGCGATGGCTGCAGGCCCGAGCGGCAGCGCCGAAGAGCCCCGAGCCACGCCTCGCTCGCCGGGCGTCACCGTCGGCGCGTTGCGCAAGCGCGCCGCCGAGCAGCCGGCTCCTTCCGAGCCCGCGGCCGACGCCGGTACAGAGGAGAAGGCTCCACCGCCGGCTGCTGCACCATCGGATGGGAAAAAGAAGGAGGAGAGCACGCTCGACGTCGACGACGTGATCGTTGCGTGGGCGTCTGTGCTTCCCGAGCTTCCGGTGGCGACGCGCAGCGCGGTCCAGGAGGCCCAGCCGCTGACGGTCGAGGGCGATGTGGTGACGTTCGGCGTGTCGCCGCGTCTGATCGAAGCGGCGCGGCCACGGTTCCGGCGCGAGGCCGACACGATTCGCGAAGCGCTCTCGCAGCACGTGGGCCGGAGCCTTCGCTTCAACCTGGTCGCGCACGAGGGCTTCGCCGGCGAGAAGGGGTCGTCGCCGGCGCCGGACCCGTCGCCTCCCGACCCGGCCGACGACGTCGTGAGCGAGCCGCACGAGGTCGCGGCGGAGCTGGAAGACGCAGGCCCGGGGGTAGAGTCGACGAGCCCGACGAACCTGCTCACGGAATCGTTGGGTGCCACCGTCGTCGAGGAGCGTCAGCACGATTGACGCCGCCGTTGCGCGGAGCGGAGCACGCGAACATGGCGAACCAGAAGCAAGTCAATCAGATGATGCGCCAGGTGCAGAAGATGCAGGCCGATATGGCCGCGGCGCAGGACGAGCTCGCGACGGCGCTCGTCGAGGGAACCGCCGGCGGCGGGAAGGTGACCGCGGTCGCGACCGGGGCGGGCGACCTCCAGTCGGTACGGATCTCGGTCGACGTGGTCGATCCGGACGACGTCGAGATGCTCGAGGACCTCGTGGTCGCGGCGGTCGGCGAAGCCTTGCGGCACGCGCAGGAGCTCCAAGCGGAGCGGATGGGCGCGGTGACGGGAGGCCTCGACATCGGCGGTCTCGGCGGCGCGCTCGGCTGACGCGCGGACGGTGGTATCCCCGTACGAAGGGCCGGTTCAGAGCCTTGTCGACGAGTTGGGACGCCTCCCGGGCGTCGGTCCCAAGTCGGCGCAGCGCATCGCGTTCTATCTCCTGAAGAGCGCGCCCGAGGACGCAAAGCGGCTGGCGCGTGCGATCGTCGAGGCGAAGGAGCGCGTCAGCTGGTGCCGGCGGTGCTTCAACTTCGCCGAGGGCGATTTGTGCGTGTATTGCCGTGATGAGCGACGGGATCCCACGATCCTGTGCGTCGTCGAGGAGCCGCGCGACATCGTGGCCGTCGAGCGGACGCAGGAGTACCGGGGCGGGTACCACGTGCTCCTGGGCGCGATCTCGCCCATCGAGGGCATCGGGCCCGACCAGCTCAAGGTCAAGGAGCTGCTGACCCGCGTCGGTGAAGAAGGCGTCCAGGAGGTCATCCTCGCCACCAACCCGAACATCGAGGGCGAGGCGACGGCCATGTACCTGGCCCGGCTGCTCAAGCCGCTCGGTCTGCGGGTGACCCGTATCGCCAGCGGCCTGCCGGTCGGCGGCGACCTCGAGTACGCCGACGAGGTCACGCTCGGCCGCGCGTTGGAAGGCCGGCGCGAAGTCGACGCCTGATGGTCGTTGACTTGTGCCGCGCCGACCGCTAGGCAGTAACACGGTTTACCCGAGAGAAGGACGAGACCATGACCCAACCCGGACCCGCGTCCGCCGCCAAGGGCCCGATCGGCCAAACCCGTGACGCGTCCCGAGAGGCCCTCTTGTCGCTGGTCACGTGCGGCATCTACGCCTATTACTGGATCTACCTCCAGGGCGAGGAGCTGAAGGAACACAACGGCGAGGGGTTGGGTGGAGTCGTACTGCTGCTCCTCACCTTCGTCATCGTCGGACCGTTCCTCTTGGCGGCCGAGATCCAGAAGACGTACGAGGTGGACGGCCGCGAGTCGCCGGTCACGCCGCTCCAGGGTCTCTGGCTCCTGATCCCGCTCGCGGGCATCTACATCTACGTGCAGAAGATGCAGACGGCGCTCAACGACTTCTGGGTGTCGAAGGGCGCGCCGGCCGCGTAGCCAAGAACGCAACGAAACACGAAGGGGCAGACAACATGGCACAACCAGCAGCAGCGGCCCGCGCAACCGGGCCGGTCGGCAAGCCGCGCGGATGGGTGGTGGTCATCCTCCTCTCGATCATCACGCTCGGCATCTACGGCTTGTATTACCAATACGCGACCTTCCAGGAGATGAAGGACTACAGCGGGAACGGCATCGGTGGTGTCGTCGGGCTGGTCCTCGCCATCTTCCTCGGCTTCGTGAACTGGTTCCTCATGCCGGCCGAGGTCGGGAACCTGTACGCGGCAGAGGGCCAGGAGAAACCGGTCAGCGGGATCACCGGTCTGTGGAACCTCCTGCCGCTCGTCGGCACCTTCATCTGGCTGGCCAAGACGCAGAATCGCCTGAGCGAGTTCTGGGAGGCGCACGGGGCGACTCCCCGGTAACCCGCGCGCAGCGCACCGAGAACATGGAGGGGCGGCCTTCGGGCCGCCCCTCTGATGTCACCCGGCCTTGACGACGATCGCGGGAACCGTACGTGGAGAGCGGGAGGCGCTCGTCGGGCAGCGGGGCGGTGGTCAGCGGGTCGTGCTACATGGCGGACGCGAGGTGGGCCACCGCGCCGAGACTGTTGTTGTTGCTCGAGGTCGCCGCAACGATGATGATCACGACGATGTAGACGATCCCGAGCCCGATGCCGACCCAGCCGAGGATGATGCCGGTGATCGCGAAGCCGCGACCGCCTTGCGTCCCGCCCGACTCGTCGATCTGGCGCCGGGAGATGTACCCGAACACCAGCGCGAGGATCCCGCCGATGATGCAGATGAAGATCTGCGCGATGCCGAGCACCATCGAGGCGACGGCCAGACCGTTGGTGCCCGGCCCCGATTGGTAGCTGCCGGGCTGTCCGTACCCTGGAGGCGGCGCCGGCGGCGGCGGAGGAGGCGCGGGAGGCTGCGAGCTCATGTTCTGTCCCTCACTCGCTACGAGAGCGCGATGCCGATCTGGATGACGCTCAGGGCGAGCCAGATGAATCCGAGGATGATGCCGGCCAGCGCCATCCCGCTTCCCTGTTGCGTGCCACCAGACTGTTCGATCTGGTTCCGGGCGACGAAGCCGAGCACGATCGCGGCGATCGCCGTGATCGTGAAGCAGCCCACGATGCCGCAGACCAGCGCGGCGATGGCGAGCCCGTTCGTTCCCGTCTTCGGTCCGGTGGAGCCACCGGCGCCGTACGCCGGACTCGCCGGCTGCGGCGGGGGAGGCGGCGGTGGGGAAGGCGGCGGCGGGGTCGGCTCCCGGTTCGGATCGTTCGGTGGCGTCGGCGGCGTCCCTGCCATGTGTGTCCCCTGACGTGAGTTGCGAAGCGGCGCGTAGGTTATCGACGGGCGAGGCGCTGGTCTACGGATACGGCGCGAAACGCGTTCGAGCCGGTCAGCCCGGCCACCTGTCGACCGGGTACGCCGACGTCGGCACGACGTACGTCTTGGCGACCTTGTCCTGCCACGTCTGCCTTTCGGGGTCCCACAACATCCAGAGGTAGCCCAGGTAGCAGGGGAGCCGGGCGACAATTCCCATGAGGTATCGCACGAATGCGGCTCCGTAGTCGATCTGTCCCTCCGTGCGCGCGTCGATCGCGCGGATGCGCAGCACGCGCATGCCGGGGCTCTGTCCGCTGCCGCTCCCGATGAAGTACACGCTGTACGCAATCTCTAGTGCAAAGAGCACGAGAATCAGGGCGATCAAACGTCGTCCGAAAACGAGCGCGACGATCTGGCCAGCGACGTAAAGGATCACACTGTCGATCAAGAAGCCCGCGACGCGGGGCCAGAAGTCCGCCCGCGGGCCCGACGGCCCCGCGGGCAGACCGCCGGGTGGCGGTGCCGGCTGTGTCACTACAGCGGTCTACCGGTCGAGTACTTGAACAGCTGGTACGCCCAGAGGACGGCGAAGAACAGGAACACCGCCCACATGGGGATTTTCACGCGCTGCCAGCGCCAGGCGACGAGCAGCACGATCGCCATGGCGACGACCAGAAACGCGCCGGGGTTGAAGCCGAACGCGGCGCTGAAGTCGGCGTGCACAATGGCGGTGACACCGCGTGTCATCCCGCAGAAGGGGCACGGGATGCCTGTGACCGACCGCAGCGGGCACGGCGGCACGGGCCAGACCGGAAGCAAAGGTCGCACCGCGGCAAGCGGCAGCATGGCCGCGGCTCCGAACCGAAGCGGCTTCAGGTCGAGCTCGAGCGGCTTCGTCGCCCTGCGAGTCGCGGGCGTCGTCATCGTCGTCGCGCTCACAGCCGGCGAGCGTAGTGGCGGTCGCCGATCCCTGTGACGCGCTATCCCCGGGCGCTCTTGGCCGCCACGACAGCCTCGAGGAAGCTCTCGGGGTGCCATCCGTCCGGTGCGCCCACGACCTTGGGCCGCACGCGCGCCGCCAGGTCGGTCGCGAGGTGGGCGCGCGCACCGGGAGTGAGCGAGGCGCGCCGCTCGAGGAACCGGCGCAGCGTGGCGAGGTCCTCCGCGTTCACCGCGCTGACGTCCCACTCGAGGACAGCCGCGCCGGCCGGCGTCGGGGGCAGGTACGCGGCCGCGGGCATGACCGCCGGGCGCCGCTCGCGCACGACGATCGCGCCGGCCGCGAGGTCACCGAGTCGCTGGTTGCGGCTCGTCACCAGGATCGAGATCACACCCACCACGTAGAACGCGGGCAGGAAGTCGACGATGCGGAGAAAGTTGCGGACGGCGGCGGTCAGAAAGCCCTCTGGCTCGCCCCCGACGCGCACGACGCGCAGGCCGGCTGCGAGCTTGCCGACCGTCCGGCCGCGGTTCCAGGTCTCGAGCACGATGTCGTACGCGAAGATGACGAGGAACACGGCGACCAGGTACACCGCGACCACGAAGCCGCTGTCGCCCGCCGGGGCGATGACGATCGCGAGCGCGAAGATCGCGCCGAGCTGGATGACGATGTCGAGCAGCGCAGCCGCGAAGCGAGATCCGACACCGGCCAGCACCAGCTCGAGCTCGATGCCCTCGGGTGTGGCGATCGTGACCCGGTCGTCGAGGCTGGCCACCGGGCGAAGGTAACAGCGACGGCCGAGATGAGAGACGCAGGAGGACGGACCTGAACCTCGACGTGTTCCTCGAGCAGCGCCGGGCGAGATGGGGCGAGCTCGACGCGCTGGTCGGACGGGCTGGGCGGCGCGCCGAGTCGCTCGGGCCCGACGGTGTGCGACGGCTCGGCGCGCTGTACCGGGCGAGCGCGGCCGACCTCGCGCTCGCGCGTCGCCGCTTCGCCGGCGACCCCGCCGTCGCCCGGCTCGAGGCGCTCGTAACCCGGGCCCGCCCGCTCGTGTACGACCGCGCCGGCCGCGGCGGATCAGTGCTGGAGTTCGCGACGACCGGCTACTGGCGACGGGTGCGCGAGCGCCCTGGCCTCCTGTTGATCTCGGCGCTGCTGTTGTTCGCGCCCTGGGTGCTCGCATCGGTGTGGGCGGTGCGCGACCCGGGGGCGGCGAGCGGCGTCGTGCCGTCGGAGTACCGATCGGTCACGGAGCCACGGCGCGGGACCGACCTCGGGCTCTCGACCGACCAGCAAGCCGCGTTCTCGAGCGAGATCTTCACGAACAACATCCGCGTGACGATCGTTGCGTTCGCGGGCGGCATCGCGGCCGGGCTCGGTACCGCCGCGCTGCTCGTCTACCAGGGCGTGCTGTTCGGCGCGATCACCGGCCTGTCGATCTGGGCCGGCAACGGCGGATTCTTCTTCGAGCTCGTCACCGCGCACGGCGTGCTCGAGCTCTCGTGCATCATCGTCGCCAGCGCCGCCGGTCTGCGCATGGGCTGGGCGGTCGTCAACCCCGGTCGCCGCAGACGCGGCGCCGCGCTCGCCGCCGAGGCGCGAGTCGCCGTCGAGATCGTGCTCGGCACCGCGCCGTGGTTGGTGGTTGCCGGGCTCGTCGAAGGATTTATCACGCCGCGCGGACTCGGCCTCGGCCCGGTGATCGTGATCGGTGTGACCCTCGGGGCGATCTACTGGACGCTGGTCCTCTGGCGCGGCCGCCCGCGCGCTGCCGATGCGTCTCTCAACCGGACCTATTCCGGGTCAGGTACGCATCGAGCTCCTACAGGCGCGCCCGCGCCTTCGCCCTGAGGTAGGCGCCGACGCACGCGGCCGGCAGCATGTCCGGCCGCGCCTCGACGACGTAGGCGCCCTCGCGCCGCAGCTGCGCGGCGACGCGGGCGCGAGCATCCAGCACGTCCAGCGCGACCGCGGCCGCGTAAACGTCGGCCGGGGCGCTCGGAGTCGTGTGCACCATCTGCTCGAGATCCGGGTCCGCGACGCTCGCGACCACCACGGCATGGCGGCGGGCGAGGACCGGCATCGCGTCGACGAGCGGCTGCGCGGCTGCTTCCTCGAGCAGGTCCGTGAGCACCAGCACGAACGCGCGCTTGCCGCTCCCGACGGTGCGGAACGCGAGCTCGTAGTCGGAGTCGACCATGGTGGGCTCGACGTCGAACACCGCGCGCACCACGGCGTCGCCGCCACCGCGCGCCGGCGGCAGGCGACGGCGAACGCGGTCGTCGAACGCGATGACGCCGGCGCGGTCTCCCACCTCGTCGGCGACCAGGGCGACCGCGGTCGCGGCGTCCACGGTGGCGTCGAGGCGGGTGCGGTCGTCGAGCGGGGCCGCCATGAGCCGTCCGATGTCAAGGAGGCACACCACATCGCGGTCTTGCTCGACGCGGTACTGGTTGCTCATCGGCCGGCCGAGCCGGGTGGTCGCGCGCCAGTTGACCTGCCGGATGTCGTCGTCGGGGAGGTAGTCGCGGATCGACTCGAAGTCGGTGCCGAGCCCGAGCGGCCCGCGGGTGAGCCGGCCCGGGTCGCGGAACCGACCCTGGCGGACGGCGAGCACGAGCCGCCACGCGGCGGGGAGGTCGGGGTAGACGAGCACCTCGGCCGGGTCGCCGCCGCGCCGGTACCAGGCGGCGAGCCCGAGCGGCCCGCGCACACGCGTGGCCGGGCTCGGCAGCGTGTGGCGTCCGCGCCGGCGGGCGCGGATCTCGGCGTCGAGGCGCTCGTCGGCCTCGGGCGGCTCGACGGCGATGTCGGGGACGAGCGGCTGACGCAGGCGGAGCACGCCCGTACCGGCGAGCTCGGCGTCGAGCGTCAGCGAGCTCGGCACGCCGCGGGCGAGCGCGCCCGGGAGCCGGCGGTGCACGACGGGCGACGGCCGACTGAGCACGGCGTCGACGACGAACGCGGCCGCCACCGCCACCGCCGCGAACAACGCGACGGTGGGGGCGGCGAGGGCGACGAGCGCGCACGCGCCGAACAACAGCGCGGTGCGAAGCGTGGCCGAGACCGGCGCCACCGCCAGGCCGATGAGCGCGGCCGCGACCAGCGCGATTCCGGCGAGGACGGTGGAATCCATCGATACGTCCCCGTCAGCGGGGGACGGGCACCGCGGCCAGCGCCGCCTGCACGGCGTCGTCGGGCCGGTAGCGCTCGAGCTCGGCTTCGGGCCGCAAAAGCAGGCGGTGGCGCAGCACCGGGCGCGCCATCCACGCCACGTCGTCCGGGGTCACGAAGTCGCGCCCGCTGATGCGCGCCGACGCCTTCGACGCCGCGAGGAGGTGCACGGCGGCGCGTGGGCTTGCGCCGAGCGCGACGCTCGGGAGCTCCCGGGTGCGGCGCACCAGCGCGGCCACGTACGCCACGATGTCGTCGGCGACAGTGGTCGCGTCCACCTGGTCGCGGGCGG
>JBKPDN010000333.1:0-5295 GCA_046727875.1 Actinomycetota bacterium
GACGTCGTGGTGATCCTCGGACGCCCTTCCGTCGCCGAGGCGCCCGACTCGGTGGTGCGCGCCGCCGCGCTGCTCGCGCCGCGGCCCGGGACCCGCTTCCTGTCCGCGCTCCGCCGTTCGAACGTGCACGGCGCGCTCGACCTCGGGCTCGCGCCTGGGTTCCTGCCCGGGCGGGTGACGCTCGACGCCGGCCACCAGCACTTCACCGACGCGTGGGGGTCGGTCCCCGAGCGGCGAGGGCTCGACGCGTCCGGGATCCTCCAAGCGGCCGCGGACGGGCAGCTGCACGGGCTCGTGCTGCTCGACGCCGATCCCGTCGCCGACTTCCCGGACCGCCGACTCGCCCGGGACGCCCTCGCCAACGTCGACTTCGTGATCGCGCTCGACGCGTTCCTGACCGAGAGCACCGGCCGCGTCAATGTGTTCCTGCCCGTCACGGTGTGGGCGGAGAAGGCCGGCACCGCGTCCAACCTCGAGGGTCGCGTCCAGCGGGTCGCGCAGCAGATCTCGCCCGAAGGCACGGTCATGTCCGACTGGCGCGTGGCCGCCGAGCTGGCGCTGCGCTTCGGTACCGACTTCGACCTCGAGACAGTCGCCGAGGTGGAGGACGAGATCGCGCGCCTCGCGCCGGCGTTCACGGGTGTCGACGCCCGCCTGCTCCGGCGCGCCCGGGACGGCGTCGTCCTGCCGCTCGGCGACCACCACGGAAAGCTCGTGCTCGACGCCGCCGCCCGCCCGATCACCGACGTGTCGTGGGAGCCGATCCGGCCCGGGACGATCGCGTCGGAGGAGGCGGCCACTTCGCACGTCGGGACGGGCGTGGTCGAGGCGACCGGCACCGGGTCGACGACGACCGTCAAGCCCGGGCTCACCGAGGTCGAGGGGCCCGAGGGGTCGCGCGAGGAGGCGGACGCCATCGGCGCCGCGGCGCGCGACGCCATGGCTGCCGGCCCGTCGCTGCACGAGTGGGACCAGCGGACCGGACGGGCGCCGGCCGAGGCGCGCGACGCGTACGCTCTCCGGCTCGTGTCGGGCCGCAAGCTCTACGACGCCGGACGAGTGAGCGCGGCGTCGCCGTCGCTGGCGCCGCTCGCGCCGGGGGCGATGCTGCTCGTCCACGCAAGCGATCGCGACCGCATCGGCATCGCCGACGGCAACGAGGTGCAGGCCACGAGCAGGCGCGGGACGGTGACGCTGCCGATGCGCGCCGCCCCGGGGATCCCGCGCGGCGTCGCGTTCCTCGCCTTCAACCAGCCCGGCCCGGGCGCCGGCGACCTGATCGACTCGACCGCGGCGGTGACCGACATCCGGGTCGAGACGGTGAAGCGGGCGTCGTGACGTTCATCGATCCGCTGCTGCGGGGCGACATCGACCTGACCGTCGTGCTGATCGTGATCGGCAAGACGATCGTGACGTTCGCGCTGCTGTTGATCGCGGTCCTCTTCTACATCTGGTTCCTGCGCAAGGTCATCGCCGACATGCAGAACCGGATCGGGCCCTCGAACGCGGGGCCGTTCGGGATCCTCCAGACGCTCGCCGACGGCATCAAGCTCTTCTTCAAGGAGCAGTCGATGCCGAGGACCGCCGACAAGCCGGTGTTCCTCGTCGCGCCGTACCTGTCGATCCTGCCCGCGTTCCTCGCGTTCAGCATCGTGCCCATCGGCGGCGCTGTCAGCATCGCCGGGCACGTCACGTTCCTGCAGCTGGCCGAGCTCCCGGTGGGCGTGCTGTGGCTGCTCGCGATGTCGGGCCTGGGTCTGTACGGCATCATGCTCGCCGGTTGGTCGTCGGGTTCGAAGTACCCGCTGCTCGGTTCGGTGCGGGCGTCGGCGCAGCTCCTCAGCTACGAGGCCGCGTTCGGCCTCGCCGTCGTCGGCGTGCTGATCCAGTCGGGGACGCTCTCGACGCGGGGGATCGTGGCCGGGCAGGCGTGGACGGGTAACTGGCTGCACGGGCTGGGCCAGTGGTACATCCGCCCGGCGATCGTCGCATTCGTCATCTTCCTCATCGCCGCGATCGCAGAGACCAATCACCCGCCGTTCGATCTCGTCGAGGCGGAGCAGGAGCTGGTCGGCGGGTTCCACACCGAGTACACGGGCATCCGCTTCGCGATCTTCTTCCTGGCCGAGTTCATGAACGTGATCACGATGAGCGCGATCGCGGTCACGTTGTTCCTCGGCGGCCCGTCCGGACCCAAGCTCGGGTTCCTCGACGCGACGAGCACGATCAACGTCTGGGTGATGCCGGTCTTCTGGTTCATGCTCAAGCTGCTCGTGCTGCTGTACGGCACGGTGTGGATCAGAGCCACGCTCCCGCGCCTGCGCTACGACCAGCTGATGGACCTCGGCTGGAAGTACATGATCGAGGTCGCGTTCCTCTGGCTGATGGTCTCCGCAATCGTGGTGATCGGGCGCCAGGAGGGCTGGAACCTCTGGATCGTGGTGCCCGCCGCCGCTGTCGGCGCCGTCCTCGTGTACGTCGTCTTGTATGCGTCGATGGCGAAACCGGGTGAGCTGCGCGAGCAGGAGCAGATCCGCTGATGGGCGTGCTCGACCTGCTGCGCGGCTTCGCGATCCCGATCCGTCAGGTGTTCCGGCCCAAGCTCACGACCTTCTACCCGAAGGAGAAGCGACCCAAGCCGGAGCGCCTCCACGGACGGCACGTCCTCAACCGGTACGAGGACGGCATGGAGAAGTGCATCGGGTGCGAGCTGTGCGCCGGCGTCTGCCCGGCGCGCTGCATCTACGTGCGCGGCGCCGACAACCCCCCCGACGCGCCCGTCGCGCCCGGTGAGCGGTACGGGTTCGTGTACGAGATCAACTACCTCCGATGCATCCACTGTGACCTGTGCGTGGAAGCGTGCCCGACAGAGGCGATCACCGAGACCAAGCAGTTCGAGTTCTCGTTCACGAGCCGCGATGACGCGATCTACACCAAGGACGAGCTCCTCGTCGACGACGACGGCCGCGCTCGCCGCATGCCGTGGGAGCTCTGGGACGGGAACGAGGACGACCACACGAGCGCGTGGATGCGCGCGACCTCGCCATCGGGTGACGCCGAGTACGAGGGGCAGGTCGCCTGGTCGGCCGAGCTCGGCTACGGCGTCCGGCCTCCCGAGAAGGGCCAGAGCAGGTGACCGTCGAGGCGGTCGTCTTCTTCGTCGCCGCCGCACTCGCGCTCGGAGGCGCCTTGGGCGTGGTGCTGGCGCGCAACCCGGTCCACTGCGCGCTACTGCTGGTCGTGACGCTGGTCGCGGTGGCGATCTTCTTCCTGCTCCAGGAAGCGCAGCTGGTCGCGGCGGTGCAGATCATCGTCTACGCCGGCGCGATCGTCGTGCTGTTCCTGTTCGTCATCATGCTGCTCGGCGTCGACCGGGAGGAGTCGCTCCGGGATCCGATCCCGTACCAGCGGCCCGCCGCCGTCGCCCTGGGCGCGATCCTCCTAGCCGAGATCTTCGTGCTCGCCGGGCGCACCTGGGCGACCGGCGCGCCGTCGGTTCGGGGCTCGACGCGGAAGCCGATCAACGGGACGGACCTCGGGAACATCCAGCGCGTCGCCCGCACGCTGTTCACCGACTTCCTGTGGGCGTTCGAGCTCACCGCCGTCCTGCTCGTGATCGCGGTGGTGGGCTCGGTCGTGCTGGCACGCCGCAGCGGGCAGCGGGCCGAGCTCGACGAGCACGAGCGGGAGATCGAGCGCGCGATCACCGAGGCCGAGCTGGGCGAATCGGCCGAGGAGGCCGAGGAGGGTGAGGAAGAGGTGGCCACGCCGTGAGTCTCGCCGCCCTCGACATCACCGCGAACTACTACCTCGTGGTCGGCGCGTTGCTGTTCACGATCGGCGCGGTCGGGTTGCTGCTGCGTCGCAACGTGCTGGTCATGTTCATGTGCGTCGAGCTCATGCTCAACGCCGCCAACCTCACGTTCGTGACGTTCTCGCGCGCACTCGACGACATCGGCGGGCAGGTCATCGTGTTCTTCACGCTCGTCGTGGCGGCCGCCGAGGTCGCGGTCGGCCTCGCCATCATCGTGGCCATCTTCCGGCGCCGGCGGGGGGCGACCGCCGACGACGTCCGGCTGCTGAAGGGCTGAGCGCGTGGACGCCCGCGATCTCCTCGACCTGATCTGGATCGTCCCCGCGCTGCCGGCGCTCGGCGCCCTCATCCTGCTGTTCTGTGGCCGCCGCCTGGGCGAGCCGAAGGCGGGGTGGCTCGCGACCGGGCTGATGGCGCTGGCGTTCGCGTGGTCGGTCGTGATGCTGGTCGCGCTGCGCAACGTGGAGCCGCGCACGCACACCGTCGACCTCTTCACCTGGTTCCCCTCGGGAGGACTCCAGGTGAAGATGGGGTTCCTCGCCGACCCGCTCTCGATCACGTTCATCCTCTTCGTGACGGGCGTCGGGACACTGATCCACGTCTACTCGCTCGGCTACATGCACGGCGACGAGAACTTCGGGCGCTTCTTCGCGTTCATGAACCTGTTCTGCGCGTCGATGCTCGTCCTCGTGCTCGGGTCGAGCTTCCTGGTGACGTTCCTCGGCTGGGAAGGCGTGGGCCTCTGCTCGTACCTGCTGGTGTCGTTCTGGTTCCAGCGCAACTCGGCCGCGGTGGCCGGGAAGAAGGCGTTCGTCACGACGCGCGTCGGTGACTTCGGGTTCATGGTCGCGATGTTCCTGATCTTCGCCGAGCTCGGCTCACTGGACTACAGCGCGATGAGCACGGGCGCCCACACGCTCGCGGCCGGTACGGCCACTGCCATCGCGCTCCTCCTCTTCCTCGGCGCGGTCGGGAAGAGCGCGCAATTCCCGCTGCACGTATGGCTCCCCGATGCCATGGAAGGTCCCACACCGGTCTCGGCGCTGATCCACGCCGCGACCATGGTCACGGCCGGCATCTTCCTCGTCGCCCGGGCACATCCGTTCTTCGAGGCCAGCGGCGGCTCGGCGCTCACCGTCGTGGCGATCATCGGCGCCGCCACCGCCCTGTTCGCGGCGACGATCGCGCTCATCCAGGTGGACGTGAAGCGGGTACTGGCGTACTCGACGATCAGCCAGCTCGGCTTCATGTTCCTTGCCTTGGGCGTGCGCGCGTACGCGGCTGCGATCTTCCTCGTCGTCGCGCACGCGTTCTACAAGGCGACGCTGTTCCTCGGCGCAGGGTCGGTGATCCACGCCAACGACGACAACCAGGACATACGAACGATGGGCGGCATGCGCAAGTACATGCCGTACACGGCGGCCGGGTTCATCATCGCGTGGCTCGCGATCGCCGGCGTGCCTCCGTTCGCGGGCTTCTGG